>CBDUNP010000331.1:0-3825 GCA_965368605.1 uncultured bacterium
CGATGGTGTAGTCGTCGATCGAGTCGTAGTCACGCTCCGCGGTTTCAAGACGCATAACAAATCTGCCTTCCTGTCACGAAACACTCGGCCGTCTACTCGCCCGGCGCGGGCACGTGCTTCTTGATCGCTTCGAAGAAGCGTTCGTCCCCGTCGTTTTCGCTGGAGACCGGGAACGAGAGCATCGTGCCGTCGTTCAGCTCCAGGTAGATCTGGCTGTCGTTGATAAAGGACGTGTCACGGGAGAGGGTAAGCCCGTTGATCTCATCAAACCCGACCGAGGTCAGGGCGTCGCCGTTGGCGTACTCGCTGTAGATCACCACGCGCCGGTCGCTGACGAAGTAGAACCCGTTCCGGATATCCGTCAAAGCGTCCGAGTAGAAGTACACGATCTTCTCGTCGGGCTCCAGGGCACCGACATCTTTTGCCGTTTCCGTATAACTGCGCGGGACATTGTTGCCGGTATAAACACCGATATCAGGCCCGACCGCGCCGATATACCCCACCCAACTGAGGCAACCAAAACAAGGCAGCACGACCAGCACCACCAACACAATCAACATCCAGCCCCACCAGGGCATGCCCCGCCGTTTTTGCGGCGCCGCATACGCTGGCCCACCATAGTTGTCTTGCCCATGCTGCATATTCATGGCTCCCACACGGTCTTGTAACCCCCACATGCTAGCACCGCATGGGAAAGTCAACCATTAGATACGCCCCGAACGCCCCGCCGCAATGCACCCCCAAGGCTATAACAACACGATCACACGTCCAGGTTTTTCACGTCCAGCGCGTGGTCTTCGATGTACTTCCTGCGTGGCTCGACGTCTTCGCCCATCAGGATGCTGAAGAGTTTTTCCGCCTCGCTGGCCGCGTCCCAGGTCACACGCAGCAGCACGCGGTCGGCCGGGTTCATCGTGGTCTCCCAGAGCTGCTCGGCATCCATCTCGCCCAGCCCCTTGAAGCGTTTGATCTCCATGCCCCGCTTGCCGTGCTCAAGGACCGCGGCGACAACCTCGGCAAGATTCACGACGGGCTCAACAATCGCCTCACCCTTGCCGTCGGTCGCGTGCAACTCGTAACGGGTCGGCCCCTGCACGCCCGTGACCGATTCGGTCTGCTTGAGGCTGTAGTCGTCGATCGAAAGCCCAAACTCGGCAAGCCGGCCGAACAGGCGTTCCATCTCCTTGACCTCGTGCAGCTCCTTGCGGGTCGCTTTACGCGGGGCGGATTGATCCTGATCGCCAGCCTGGACGCGGTCGTTTTCGCCGATGACCTTGTCCATATCCGGGTCGGTTTCCGACAGGCCGTGCTCGGCGCGGAAGGCGTCTTCGTCCTGCTCGGTCCAGAAGAAGTGGTCGCCGGTGATCCCGTTGCTCGACTCGGTCGGCGGGACATTCAAATGAATCCGCGGCAGCCGGCCCTTGCCCTCGGGGTCCTTGGCACGCTGGTCCAACAGCTCCTGCAGCGTCAGGCCCCGGCGTTCGACCACACTGATAAGGTCCTCGACATTCTCAAGGATACGCATCGCGGTCGCGAGGTCTTCGCCGCCGATCCGGGCCTTCTCGGAACGGTCTTCGTTGTAGGTGATCAGCATGGCGTCGGTCGTGCCCAGGTCGCTCAGCAGCGAACGCATCCGCTTCTCATTCAGCACAAACTCGCTCTTCTTGCCCCGCGCGACCTGATACAACGGCGGCTGCGCGATGTAGATGCGCCCCTGCCGGATCAGCTCGGGCATCTGCCGGAAGAAGAACGTCAGCAGCAGCGTGCGGATGTGGCTGCCGTCGACGTCGGCGTCGGTCATGATGATGATCTTGCCGTAGCGCAGCTTCGCGATGTTGAAATCGTCCGAACCGATCCCGCAGTTCAACGCCTGGATGATGATCCGGATTTCTTCGAAGCCCAGGATCTTATCAAGCCGGGCCTTCTCGACGTTAAGGATCTTACCCTTCAGGGGGAGGATCGCCTGCGTGTTGTGGTCGCGCCCGCCCTTGGCGCTGCCGCCGGCAGAGTCACCTTCGACCAGGTAGATTTCGGATTCTTCGACGTCCTTGCTGGTGCAGTCGTAGAGCTTGCCCGGGAGGCCGCCGGAGTCCAGCGCGCCCTTTCGTCGGGTCAGCTCGCGGGCCTTGCGCGCCGCCTCGCGCGCCTGCGCCGCCATGATCCCCTTCATGCAGATGCGCTTGGCGTCCTGAGGATGCTCCTCGAGCCAGGCGCCGAGCGCCTGCCCCACGGACGTATTCACAAACGACTCGACCTCGGCGTTGCCCAGCTTGGTCTTGGTCTGCCCCTCGAACTGCGGCTCAGCGACCTTCACCGACACGATCGCGGCCAACCCTTCGCGGAGGTCGTCCCCGCTGGGCGGCGAATCGTTCTTGAGGATGTTGCTGTTGCGTGCGTAGCTGTTAAGGCTGCGTGTCAGCGCGGTCTTGAACGCCGACAGGTGCGTGCCGCCCTCGATCGTGTTGATGTTGTTGGCGAACGACAGCAGCGTCTCGTTGTACGAGTCGTTGTACTGGATCGCGACCTCGCAGACCAGGCTCTGATCGGGGTCTTCGGTCTTAAAGTAGATCGGCGGATCGAGGATGATGTTCTTGCCCTCGTTCAGCGAGGTCACAAACGAGGCGATCCCGTCCGGGAAGCAGTAGTCGTTCTGCTTCTCGCTGCGTCCGTCGCTGATCGTGATCTTGAACCCCGGGTTCAGGTACGCCAGCTCCTTGAGCCGGCCGGCCAGCGTCTCGAACCGGAACTCACACTCGGGGAACATCTGCGGGTCGGGCTTGAAGGTGACCTTCGTGCCGGTCTTGCTGCGCTCGCCGATGACGTGCAGCTCCTCAGCCACGATGCCGCGCTCGAAACTCATCGCGTGCAGCTTGCCGTCGCGTGCGACCTCGACCTCAAGATATTCACTCAGAGCGTTCACGACGCTGGCGCCCACGCCGTGCAGACCGCCGGAGACTTTGTACGAGTCGTGGTCGAACTTACCGCCGGCGTGCAGGACGGTCATGACGATCTCAACCGTCGGTCGGCCGTTGAGCTTGGGGTTGCTGTGTTGGTAGGGGCCGACGGGGATGCCCGAGCCGTCGTCGATGATGCTCACCGAGCCGTCGGTGTTGATCTTGACTTCCAGGTGGTCGCAACGCCCCGCCATGTGCTCGTCGATCGCGTTGTCGACGATCTCGTAGACCAGATGGTGCAGACCCCGGCTGGTCGTGTCGCCGATGTACATCCCCGGCCGCTTACGGACCGCCTCGAGCCCCTCAAGGACCTTGATATTCTGCTCGGAATACACGCCGGTCGGCTTGGTTACTTCGGGGGTAGCGGTCGGCGTGGAAGAGGCGTTGACGGTTGATTGTTCGTCCATGATCGAGTGCCTTTAATATCCGCCCGGGGAGAAGCAGGAAATGCGCCTTTTCCCCTTCAAAATAAGTAGTTTTCTAAGCCCTTAATCATACCAGAATCCGCCCCCGGACACCAGCGCAAGCGGGGTCAAAATGGTAGGGCTCAGGCGGTGGATAACCCGCTGAAATGATGCGTTATAGCCACTGAAATCAAGCCTATTTAGAGGCGGTCAGGGCTTGGCGGGAGCGGGCTCGACGGGCGTCGATTCCGCGGGTTTTTCGGCAGCGGGATCGACGGGTGTTTCAGGAGCGGAGTCGGGAGATTTTTCGGCGGCGGGCTCAGGCTCCTTGGCCGGTTTGGGCGTGGGCTCTGGCTTAGGCTCCGCCTTAGGCTTGGGTTCTGATTTAGCGTCGGGCTCCGGCTTGGGCTCGGGCTTCGCGGCCGCCTCGGGCTTCTTGGGCTCGGGTTTAGGCTCTGGCTTGGGCT
>CBDUNP010000332.1:0-3787 GCA_965368605.1 uncultured bacterium
GGCATGCGTCAGCTCTGGGAGACCGGGTGGATGCACAACCGTGTTCGGATGATCGTCGCGTCGTTTCTGGTCAAGGATTTATTGATCGATTGGCGGGAAGGGGCCGCGTGGTTCTGGGATACCCTGGTGGATGCGGACCTGGCAAGCAACACGCTTGGCTGGCAGTGGGTCGCGGGCAGCGGTGCCGACGCCGCGCCGTACTTCCGCGTCTTTAACCCCACACTGCAAGGCAAGAAGTTCGACCCCAAGGGCGCGTATGTCCGGCGGTATGTCCCGGAATTAGCGAGCTTGCCCACGAAATACATCCACGAGCCCGCCAAGGCCCCGGCAGACGTACTGGCCGAAGCCGGGGTGGAGTTGGGCAAGACTTACCCCCGGCCGATCGTCGATCACAGCGAGGCCCGGGACCGCGCACTGCAGGCACTGGATGTCATTAAGAAACGCAAATGACGGAACCCATCCGATTCGAGAAAAACGGTCGTAATACCGTGGTGCTTGCCCAGCAGTATCTGCCGGCTCCGATCGGCGAGGTATTCGCGTTCTTCAGCGATGCGCGGAACCTCGAACGGATCACGCCGAAGACTGTGCGGTTCGAGATACTGACGCCCGAGCCGATCGAGATGGGCGTGGGCACGCTGATTGATTACAGGCTCCGTATCAAGGGCCTGCCGATCCGTTGGCGGACGCAGATTTGTGAGTGGGACCCGCCAAGCCGGTTTGCCGACGAGCAGCTCAAGGGCCCTTACCACCTCTGGCACCACACACACTGGTTCAAGAAGGACGGCGAGCGTACGCTTATCGGCGACCGCATCGAGTACCGCCCACGCGGTGGCCCGCTGATCAACGCGCTGTTTGTGAAACGTGATGTTAAGGGAATCTTTACGTACCGCCAGAAAGTGCTTGCCGAGATCTTTGGTAAGGAGGGTGCTTCGTGACGCTGCTCTTAATACACGCCGCCGCAACGCTGTTCATGGCCGGGCTGATCTGGTTCGTACAGGTGGTCCACTACCCACTCATGGCGCGTGTCGGCGCGGTGCATTTTGAGAAATACGAGAAGCATCACCAGCGCCTGACGACTTGGGTGGTCGGCCCGGCGATGCTGGTCGAGCTGGGTTGTGCGGGTTGGTTGGCGTTTCAACCGATCGCGGGGTTGCCGGGATGGATGATCTATGTGGGTTTGGCGTTGCTGGTCGTGATCTGGTTATCAACCGCGCTGCTTCAGGTGCCACGCCACAGGGAATTGGAGCGCGGGTTTGACGCACACGCCCACAGCCGACTAGTCAACAGCAACTGGGTCAGGACTATCGGCTGGTCGCTGCGTGCCGGGCTCGCACTTTGGATGATCGGACGGGCCGCAGGCTAGTGAGGCACTTCCTTGACCGCGTTGCGGTTCCACTGGGGGACGCGCACTTCGATGTTGCCTTCACGTTTGACGATAGCCTGACAGGCGAGTCGGCTGCTCAGCTCGACGCCGGGGGCCTCATCGACGCGGTCCAGCTCGTCGTCCTCGGCCTCGTCGAAGCATTCCTCGCCCTTATCTATATAGACATGGCAGGTGGAGCAGGCGCAGACGCCGCCGCAGGCGTGCTCGATGTTGATCCCGTGGTCCAGGGCCAGCTCGAGGATGGACTCGCCGATGGCGGCCTTGAGGTCGATTTCTTTCTCGTGCTTGCCGGTCAGGGGCTCGGGGTCTTCGAGGATGAACTTGACGGGCACGATCTCCGGCCCGAGGTCTTTGTCATTGGCTTTCATGTGCATGAGCGTTCGGCTCCAAGGCGGTGTCTAAGACGGTTTTGTGTTGAACATCCCATTGTAGGCGCTATCTGTTAAGGGGGTAAGCCGTCCTTTTTAATTGACGGCTGGCGACGCCTCGGGGGCGGTCGGGGGGTTCCGGGGCAACATTCGGGGGCTTCTGGGGGCGCCGCCGGGGTGATTTGGTCCCATATCTTCAGAGGCGATAAGCTAAACCCATGAATGAACACAAACCCGACGGCCGACCCAGCGACGTGGACGAGCAGATGGCGGATGTGAAGTCGGGCGCGCTCTGGCGTGTGTTTCATCCGAGCCGGGCCGCGCTGGCGGTGACGGTGGCGGCGTTGATCTCGGCGCTTCTGGTCGGCTGGTACGCTACACCGACCTGGAGCGTGCAGAGGACATCGCTGGACGTGTTCACCAGCGAGAAAGAAGACCTCAAAGGGCAACTGGTTCACCTGGTCCGTGGCAAGGAAGTGAAGCTCGGCGTGGTGACGCCGACTGCGGATGCTCACCTGACCGAAGCGAAGCTTGCGGAGCTGGTGGCCGGGGAACTTCCGGCGGTGACCGCCGAGGTCGTGTTGGCCGAGCAAATAGTCGACGGCAAGACGACGCCGGTGTATCAGCGCGTGACGGTGGCTAGGCACTGGGGCCCGTGGTCGCTGCTCCCGGCAGCGGTGGCGATCGCATTATGTCTATTGACTAAGGAACCGTTGACCGCACTCTTCGGCGGGATCGTTGTCGGGGCGCTGATGCTCCAGCAATACGACCTCACCGGCGCGGTTTTCATCAAGAATATCGGGACCGAGAGCGCCGCCGGCGTCTTGATCCTCTACCTCTGGCTGCTCGGTGGGCTGATGGGCGTCTGGTCGCGCACCGGCGCGGCGCAGGCCTTCGCCGAGTGGATGACCAAGCACTTCGTGCGCGGGCCAAAGTCCGCGAAGCTGGTCGCCTGGGGGCTGGGCGTGATCTTCTTCCAGGGCGGGACCGTCAGCACCGTCCTGGTCGGTACGACCGTCAAGCCGATCGCCGACAAGCAAAAAGTCAGCCACGAGGAGCTGTCGTATATCGTCGACTCCACCGCCAGCCCGATTGCGTCGGTGATCGCCTTCAACGCCTGGCCCGCCTATGTGCAGGGGCTGATCTTCGTTCCCGGCGTCGCCTTCCTCGCGACCGAGTCGGACCGGCTCTCGTTCTTCTTCAAGAGTATCCCCTTAAGTTTCTACGGTCTGTTCGCCGTGCTGGGGACGTTCCTCTTGTCGATCGACAAAGCCCCGTTATTAGGCAGCAAATTCCGTAAGGCTATCCGCCGGGCGCGTGAGACCGGCGAGCTGGACGCCCCGGACGCTGTGCCCTTAAGCGCTAAAGAACTTCAGGCCAGCCATGTCCCCGACGGGTACGCCCCGCGCGTCAACGAGTTTTTCCTGCCGTTGCTGCTGCTGATCGCCATCGCGATCGGGACGTTTATGGCAGGTGGTTCGCCCAACGTCCACTGGGCGTTCGGCGCGGCCCTGCTGCTGTCGGCATTGATGGCGCTAGTCCGCGGGATGAAGCTTCTGGACCTGGTCGAGGGGATCGGCGAAGGGCTTAAGGGCGTCGTCGTCGCGTCGGTGATCCTGATGCTGGCGATCACGCTCGGCTCGGTCAGCAAGCAGGCCGGCGGCGGGCTGTATCTGGTCGACCTGCTGGGCGATTCGCTGCCGTACTGGGCGATGCCCGTCACGCTTCAGATCCTGACCATGATTATCGCGTTCTCGACCGGCACGAGTTGGGGCACCTACGCCGTCGCCTTCCCCCTGGGCATGCCCCTGGCCTGGGCCGTCGCGCAGAGCCAGGGCATCGACAACCCGATGCTCTTCATGATGGTCTGCTTCGCCACGATCCTCAACGGCAGCGTCTACGGCGACCAGTGCTCCCCGATCTCCGACACCACCGTCCTCAGCGCCATGACCACCGGCTCCGACCTGATGGACCACGTCAAGACCCAACTCATCCCCGCCACCGCCGCCGCCACACTCGCCGGCATCTGCTGGAC
>CBDUNP010000333.1:0-3785 GCA_965368605.1 uncultured bacterium
GCGGCGGCTTCGTCATCCGGCTGGGGGGAGGCTGGCGTGACGGGGGCGGCTTCCTTCTTGACCGGGATCTGGACACGCATGCCGCAGCCACGGCAGCGGACCTTCTTGCCACGCGCAGAATCAGGGACCGAGAGGATCTTTCGACACTTCAGGTTCGGGCATATCAAGCGTACCACGGTTGCAGACATCCTTGGCCTCCAGGTGATGGACTTCCGTTATCCCTATAGTGAATATCGTGTCAATCAGGCAGGGACTTAACTAGGCAATCGCTGGGGTGTGTCCGATAATGCGTGTCGGACAGGCCGATGCTAAGTGGTGGCGTGGGGTATTTCTGTCTGGTGAGGCGTGGTAATTAAGCGTCTGTCTATCTGATTCGCATGACATGCTGCTCGACGGTGACGGGGATCAGGCCCAGGAAGCGGATGACCCGGCGGTTGATCCCGGCGGCGGGGCCTTGGCCGGGGACGTAGGCGGTGAGGATGTCGACGTCGACGCTGACCAGGGGGAGGCTGTACTTGCGTCGGGCCCGGATAAGTGTGGCGGTGGTGCTGCCTTGGGCGGTGTCGATCGTGCGGGTGCCCAGGAGCGTGAGGGTTTGCTGGCATTGCCCGGAGGCCAGCGGGGCGTCGGAGCCGAGGTTGTAGACGCTGATCGGCGAGGCGGATTGCAGGGGCTCGTTGAGCTTGAGGCTTTCGGGGAGCATCGGCAGGGGGCTTGAGTACTCAACCCGTTGGCCTTCGGAAATCTCGGCCTCGCTTAGGATCGAGATCGCGCCGTTAGGGCTACGGGTCACATCGACAATCCAGAAGCCCGCGACGCGCGTCCGCCAGGCGTTCGGGGCGATGGGCTCGGACGTGTCGGTCTGGTCGTGTTCGCCCTTGTCATCGGTGACGCGCACGACGCCCGGGGCGCGGTTTAAGACGTCCAACGGCATCAGGGCTTCGGCGCGGGCCTGGTCGATCGGCGCATAAGGCGGGCCGAGCTCGGCCGGCGTCAGCGCACGGTTGCACCCGGCCAGCCAGGCAAGGCACATCGCAAGCATCAGATAAGGCAGGGGCGGACGCGCATGTGTCATGCGAGCATTATAGATACGTTCGGCACCGATGCGTCCGGGGCTTGTGCGATCAAAGCACGAAGCACAGCACGGTGATGAAGTGGCTGATGCTGCCGGCGAGGACGAACAGGTGCCAGATGCCGTGGAAGTGTCTGACCTTGGTGTCGAAGGCGTAGAACACGACGCCCAGCGTGTACGCCAAACCGCCCGCGAGCAGCCATCCGAACCCGGCGGCGGGGAGGGCCTGTGACATCGGCTTGAGCGCGACGACGATCAGCCAACCCATGAGGATGTAGAGCACGACCGGGAGGATGCGCCGGCCCCGGGTGGGCAGGGCGTCCAGCACGATGCCGATGATCGCCAGCCCCCAGACGATACCGAAGATCGTCCAGCCCCAGTTGGGGTTGCTGCCGCGCAGCGTGACCAGGGTGATCGGCGTGTACGTCCCGGCGATGAGCAGGTAGATCGAGACGTGATCGAGTTTTCTAAAGACGTTTTTGGCGCGGCCGCGGAAGCAGTGGTAGAGGGCGGAGCAGGTGTAGAGGATCACCAGCGATGAGCCGTAGATGCTGAAGCTGACAATCTTCCAGGCGTCGCCCTGCAGCGAGGCAAACACGACGAGCACCGCCAGCCCGGCGATGGCGAGGGCCGCGCCGACGACGTGGGTGATGCTGTTGAACTTTTCGCCGTGGTACATAATCAGCTTTGCGGTCGTTGGAGGCTTGGTGGGTTGACTATCTTAACGCGGTTATAGCGCCTTGTATTGACCGATTCCGCCGTGCGGGCTAAAGTGGTTTTCTTGCTATGCCTCTTGCAGCCGTGGATGTTGCACATTGTGGCGACGCCCCCGGCCCCCCGGAAACATTCCCCCCTGTTACTGCGTTTTTTACGCAGTAGCCCCGGATTTATCTGCCCCAGACGATTGACCTCTATCTAGCACGGACCCTTACTCGATGAATACGACCGCGGCCCGCGTGGCCCAAGCTGTTTCGGAATACAAGCCCTGGGTGGCGATCATGTCGCGGCGCCCTAAGTCGGTGAAGGCGGACGTGCTGTCCGGGCTGACGGTCGCGCTGGCGCTGGTGCCCGAGGCGGTGGCGTTCGCGTTTGTGGCGGGGGTGGACCCGATGATCGGGTTGTGGTCGGCGTGCATCATCGGCCTGTTTACCGCGATCCTCGGCGGTCGGCCGGGCATGATCAGCGGGGCGACCGGGGCGATGGCCGTCGTCGTCGTCGGGCTCGTCGCGATGCACGGGGTGGAATACCTCTTCCCCGCGGTGATCTTGTGTGGCGTGTTCCAGATCGTGATCGGGCTGTTGCGGTTGGGCAAGCTGATCCGGATGGTGCCGCACTCGGTGATGCTGGGGTTTGTCAATGGCTTGGCGATCGTGATCGGGTTGGCGCAGCTGGGGAGTTTCAAGACGCTGGGCGCCGACGGGATGATGCACTACCTGGACGGGCCGAGGCTTGGGATCATGATCGGGCTGGTCGCGTTGACGATGGCGATCATTTTTGTGCTGCCGAAATTGACGCGCGCGGTGCCTTCGACGCTGGCGGCGATCGTGACGGTGTCGCTGATCGCGATCGGTCTGAACAGCGTGATGGTGGACGAGCAGACCGGGCAGAAGCCGGTGCTGACGGTGAAAGACATGCTGGTCGACGGCAGCCGGGCCGCGGCGGTGGGCGCGACGGCGCGTCAGCAGGCGGCGGAACGCGTGGCCCAAGCGGCGGCGCTGGTGGAAGGCGCGGGGCTTGACGGGCCGGGCGTGGAGCTTGCCAAGACGCCGGTCTTCTCCGGGGCCGAACTGGCGGTCGCGGTGTCGGCGTTGTCCGACGATCAGGTCGATGACGCGCTGGCCGGGGTGGACCCCGACACGGCGACGCTCAAGGGCACGCTCCCGATGCCGTTTTTCCTGACCGATTCCTGGAACGAATTGCAGGCGGCCGGGCTCGCGCCGTCGATGACGTTTGCGACGCTGTGGATCATCCTGCCGTTCAGTCTGGTGCTCTGCGGGGTCGGGCTGATCGAGTCGCTGATGACGTTGAGCCTGATCGATGAGATCACCGAGACGCGCGGGCGGGGCAACCGCGAGTGCGTCGGGCAGGGGGCGGCGAATATCCTCTGCGGCATGTTCGGCGGGATGGGCGGGTGCGCGATGATCGGGCAATCGCTGATCAACGTGAAGTCCGGCGGCAAGGGCCGGCTGTCCGGGGTCACCGCCGCGGTCTGCCTGCTGCTATTTATCCTCGTGCTTGGGCCCTGGATCGAATTGATCCCGATGGCGGCGTTGGTCGGTGTGATGTTTATGGTCGTGATCGGGACGTTCGAGTGGACGACGCTGAAGACCTGGCACAAGGTGCCGATGTCCGACGTGCTGGTGATGATCTTCGTCGCGGGGTACACGGTCTTCATGCACGACCTGGCCAGCGCGGTGATCCTGGGCGTGGTGATTTCGGCTCTGGTGTTCGCCTGGCAGAAGTCCACGCACCTGTTCGCCGACGTCAAGCTCAACGAGCACGGCAGCAAGATCTACCAGATCCACGGCCCGCTGTTCTTCGCCTCGGTCAACAGCTTCAAACAACTCTTCGACCCGGCCGACGACCCCGACGACGTCGTGATCGACTTCTACTACACCCGCGTCTACGACCAGTCCGGCCTGGAAGCGATCAACTTCATCGCCGAGAAATACAGCTCCCTGGGCAAACGCGTCCACCTCACCCACCTCAGCGA
>CBDUNP010000334.1:0-3738 GCA_965368605.1 uncultured bacterium
TGGCAGAAAGTGAATACGGAAGGTGACGTTCGCCGGTGGGGCGGCCCCCGTCTCGAAAACGGGTGGAGTGTAACAGCTTGGGGTTCGAGTCCTCCGCCTTCCGCTTTAAGTGTGATGAGTTTGTTCGTAGTCGTTTGTGGAGTCGATAGAGAAACGTGATATCTCCGCAGAGTCGTGAGTTGAAAAAATATTTGTGAGGTGGTTGGGCATTGGTAGGCCCCGCTGGTTGTAATCCAGCCGTCGAAAGACCTTGGCGGTTCGACTCCGTCCCACCTCATTCACCCCCGGTCCCCGGCCCCCGGCCCCCGGAAGTTTTCCCCCGTGTTATTGGGGCAGGTGGGTGGCCGGGAAATCGGGGGAAGGTTTCCGGGGGTGCCCTCAGGTGTAACGGGCTGCACGCCTGACTCTGGATCAGGAGGTACCGGGTTCGAGCCCCGGGAGGGCGGTTTAGTTGATTGGCTATCTATATAGATAGCTGCGTTTAAGGCAGGAGTGTTTCGTGGAGCATGTGCGTGACATGGTGAGCATCGGGAAGCTGGCGGACCGCTACGGCGTCTCGCCCGAGTCGCTGCGCGTCTGGGAGCGGGCGGGCCTGATCCCCTCAGCCTACCGGACCGCCGGCGGCCACCGTCGTTACGGCCCGGAGCATGTCCGTGCCCTGGATAAGCTGATGCGCGCCGAGGTGGTTTCCTGAGGGCAACACTACGCCGCAATCGGCGGCGGGGCGACCACATATCTTTATGAAGTGACAA
The DNA here is from genome assembly GCA_965368605.1 of uncultured bacterium. Taxonomy (GTDB): domain Bacteria; phylum Planctomycetota; class Phycisphaerae; order Phycisphaerales; family Phycisphaeraceae; genus JAJRRS01. The sequence goes on from CBDUNP010000334.1 coordinate 753, forward strand.
TAATCCAGGGGTGAATCATCGTATTGGCCGACCCCCTCGGCGCTGGGTTACAATGACGTGTCCGTCATGGCCGGCACCGATGGGGTGGGCTGATACGTTTTTTTTCGGCGGACGTGCTGCGAATACATGAGCCCCTATGGAAGCCGACCCAGCCATCCAACCCGTGCGGATCGACCCGCTGCCTTATCAGAAGGCCGTGGTCGAGTATCTCAAGCGTGAGGAGTCCGAGCTCTGGGACTGGTTTTCATCGAACAAGGTGCGCAAGGAATACACCGACGCGGTCCGGATGGACCTGTTGAAATCGACCTACCGGCTGGACCGTGAGGCATACGAAAAACTTTACGCTTCCGCCGAGCGCGCAGCCCGACTCCTTGGGCTCGATGTCCCCGTGACGTTTTACCAGGCGCAGAACCAGGGACAGATGAACGCCGGCGTCGCCTTCATCCCCGGCGAAGCGCACATCACATTCAGCGGCTCGGTGCTCCAGACCCTCAACGAATCCGAGCAGTTCGCCGTCGTCGGCCACGAGCTGGGCCACGTTGCCTTATGGGAAAACTGGGACAACGACTACCTGATCGCGGACCAGGTCCTGTCAGCTATGTCGGTCGACCCCTCGGCAGCAGAAGTACACACCACAGCCGCCCGATTAAACGCGCTGTTCATGGAAGTCTACTGCGACCGCTGCGCCTTGACGGTGACCGATGACCCGGCCGCGACCATCTCGATGCTGGTCAAGATCGAGACGGGGTTGAAGGACGTCAGCGCCGAGAGCTATATCAAGCAGGCCGAGGAGATTATTGCGAAGGGGGATTCCGGAACACAACGGCTGACCCACCCCGAGTGCTACATCCGCGCCCGCGCGATCGACCTCTGGCGCGCTGGCGCTGACGACGCCGACCGCGTCATCGAACGCATGGTCCGTGGCCCCTTGGCGCTGGACACCCTGGACCTGATCGGCCAACAGGAAGTCGCACGCATGTCCCGCACCGTCGTGGACGAGTTGATCTCCCCCGGCTGGTTCCGCTCCGACGCGGTGCTGGCCCATGCCCGGACGCTGTTTGAGGATTACAACGGCCCGAAGCCCGGCACAAACGGAAACGCGCAAGCCGAATCTCACGACCTGGAGGCGGTGCTGCGTGACTGTGATACACAGCTACGCGATTACTTCTGCTACCTGATCCTTGACTTCGTGGCGGCAGACCGCGACCTGGAAGACGCCCCGCGCGCCGCGGGCATCCTGTTCAGCGAGAAATACAGCTTCGGTGACCGGTTCGGCGAGATCATGGCCAAAGAGCTCGGCCTACGAAAAAAGCAACTGGAAACACTCAAGCAACAAGCCAAAACGATCGTCGACAAGGCCGAACAATCGGGGGGAACCGATGACTGACTTTCTAGGCTTCCTGCGCAGCCGGTTAGCGTCCGGCGGATTCACAACCGAAGATGCCTTGTCGAGTTTCCTGCCCCTGCTCAGGCAGGTGGTGGAGGCCCATGCACAGGGGCAGGTCGCGCCGCTGGAGGGCGTCGACGCGCTGCGTGTCGAGGGCGTGCAGGTCTGGTTCGAGGAGGCGCAGCTTAAGCCGCCGAAGATGAATCGCTCAGCATTGCGTCGTTTGGATAAGCCCAAAGCCCTGCGTGTCGAAGTGATAGACCACGTCCGCCGGACGACCGAGGTCAGCCAGGGGCGGACAGATATCAAAGACCTCACCGTCGGGGATCGCGAAAGCGAGTTGGAGTCGCCGGTCTACCTGCCCGGGTTTATCAGTTGGGAACACCGGGCCGGTTGCCACGACCCGTTGACCGACGTCTTCAGCCTCGGCCTGATCCTGGCGTCGATGGCGTGCGGGCTCGACTTCACGGACCACAAAGACGTCGAGCTGTTTGCACGCAGCCGACGCAACCTCTTCTCGATCAACCGCCACCTGCACCCGGTCGTGGTCAAGGCCATCATCAAGATGACCGAGCTCAGCCGTCACGACCGACCGCAAGACCTCGGCCCGATCCTCGGCGCGCTGACGCACTACCGCGACCAGGACACAGACATCGACATCGACCTGCTGCAAGACCCGGACTTTGAAAACAAGCCGCTGCTCGATAAGCAGAAGGCCGTACTCGGCAAGCTACAGGACAGGCTCTTCGAGATATCACGGCGCAACCGGCTGTTGCACTACCGCCAGACGATGCACTCGGTCAACCTCACGCACGCCTCGGTCCCCTTGTCGTTTGATATCCGGAGCATCCGGTCGGACCACGTGCGGACCTGGGGCGAAAAGTTCCGCAAGGACATCTTGGCCGAAAAACCGATCAACCTGAACAAGTACCTGAACTTCCGCGAAGCGCTTTACCTGCCCGGCGTGCTGGACCGCATCCGCACCGAAGCCCGCCGCGACCAGGCGGAGTACGGCCTGTCACAACTCAGGCTCGTCCTCTGCTTCCTCAAATGGGCAGACCTCAAAGACCCGACCCACCCGCGATTCACTTCGCCCCTGGTCCTCTTGCCGGTCGAGCTGGTCAAGAAAAAAGGCGTCCGCGACACCTACTGGGTCAAGCCCCACGGGACCGAGGCCGAGGTCAACCCGGTCGTTCGGCATCAATTCAAGCAGCTCTACGATATCGACCTGCCGGAAACACTCGACCTCAACGCCATCGACCTCGAAGAGTTCCACGCAACCCTGCAATCCGCGGTCCAGGCCACCGATGCCGCCGTCTCCGTGGAGTTACTCAAGAAGCCGAGGATCGACCTGATCCACGACCTGGCCCGCCGTCGGCTGGATCAATACAAGCGGCGCGTCCGCCGGTCCGGCCGAAAGCTGCGCAGCTTCATGGACCTGGACTACAGCTACGACCCGGCAGACTTCAAACCCCTGGGTGTGCGCATCTACCACGAGATGATCCGCACGCCGGAAACTAACATCCGCAGGATCATCGAGCAGTCCCCGCGTGCCCGGAAGTTTGTCGCGCCCGACACCTCGGGCAAATCAGTCGAAAA
>CBDUNP010000335.1:0-3734 GCA_965368605.1 uncultured bacterium
CGTCCGTGATCGGGATCGGCAGGAAGTTGATCACCGCCAGGTTGATGCTGATCAAGCCCAGGAAATACAATAGATACTGCCACCCGCGTTCGGCGATGATCGTCCCCTGATGCACGATCCCCACCGGCCCGGAAACGACATTCGCCGGAACCGTGCGCTGCGACAGCCTGACCAGCAGCATATACGTCTGCGTGATGAACTGATGCGTCTTGGTAAACCCAAGCGCCGTCGCTTCAACCGGGTCGTCGCCGACCACCGGCACCTGTAGCATCAGCAACTCCATCCCCTTGGGGAACTTCGCTACCCAGCCCGCGTCGGCGACCTGCTTCGCCGTATCCGCAGTGACCGAGATCGTCACCGTCTCTGCCGGGTTGCCCGCAATGTTCAGCTCGTAGCCAATGGTGACATCGCTTGTAGTGTCATTTGACACGATGTCGGCGAGTGCATTCTGGAAATCGCCCCAGGAATCAATCGCCTGTCCGTTGACCGTTGTTATGCGCGAGCCTTGCATGATGTTGGAATCTGCGGCAGCAGAATCTTTGATGGTATGGCTGATGATGGGGACGTTAGCAAAGCGTTCGAGTTGAACACCTATCTGATTCTTCTTGTTTGGTTTAATAGGACCGATAGCAACTTCCCGACCGTCGCGTAAAACGGTCAAAGAAATAGGTGCGCGTTCAGCTTCTTTGATAGTGTTTATAAAGGTCAGGTAGTCGGGCCACGAAATCCCGTTGATGGCAGCGACGATATCGCCGGGCTCGATCCCGGCATCAGCGGATGGGCCATCATCCAAGGCCTCTACGATCTGTACAGCAGGTACAAAGCCAAGCAGGTTGCGTGGGGCGTCCGGTTCTGCCGTCAGCATCGGGATCGTCCCCATCGTGAGTTCGAGGTCTCGATTCTGCTTGGGGTCATTGAATGTAACAATCACATCGCGGTTGGGGTTCGCGTTTACTTGCGCCTCATACTGCGTAAACGTCTCCACAGGCACGCCGTTCACCGCGGTGATCTTCATGCCTTTGCGCAGGCCCGCCTTGTACGCGGCGGTATCTTTCTCGGGCTTGGCGACCTCCAGGCTCGTCGGCGGGCTCACACCGATCCAGTACAGCCCGGTGGTTTTGTCCGTCTCGGGTTTGACCATGAACGACAGGTCGCCGGCTTCGCCGGGGCGTTGAACGGTGATGTCCAGCACGGAGTCTTCACTGGCGAGGATCGTGGCGTACTTGATGTCAAACATGTCGCCGATTTCTTCGCCATCGACGTGCGTGATATGGTCTTCGGGCTTGAGGCCAAGGTATGCCGGGTCGTTCTCGTGGCCCTGGGCGTAGACCGCGGCGGCGGGGGAGTTCGGTGCTACTTCGCCGACGATCGCCGGCGGGAACTTCACGCCCGACATAAACGCGATCACAAAGAAAATCACCCCGAAGATCAGGTTCATAATCACGCCGGCGGAGATCACCGCGAAGCGTGCCGAGACAGATTTGTTGTTAAACGCGCGCGGGTCGTCGCTGCGAGCCGTCGGGTCCATGTCTTCCTGCCCGAGCATCTTGACGTACCCGCCCAGCGGGATGTAGTTCAGCCGGTACTCGGTTTCGCCGAGCGTTGACGGGTCAGCGCCCTCTGCCAGCCGCTTTTCATACTCCGGCTCGGTCGTCCCCGTGCGGAAGCCGATCCCCTTGCGCCAGGTGATCAGCGAGTGGCCGAACCCGATCGCGAACTGGGTCGTCTTGATCCCCACCATCTTGGCGACCAGGAAATGCCCCAGCTCGTGAATAAAGATCAGGAAGCCGAAGCCGATCACGATCAACGCGAAGGCGAAATAGAAGTTACTCATCAGGTCCATGGTCGTGTCCGTTTTGATGCGGGTAGGTGGTACGTTGTCTGATTAAGCTTACGGCCCGGTGGTGGTCATGCTCAGTTCGGCGATCCGGTTCTCGACAAACGCGCGGGCCTGCCGGTCGGCCTCAATCACAGCGTCCAGGCAGTCGATCGGGTGCGGGGCGATCTGCGTCAGCGCCTCTTCCGCCAAGTCTACGATACGGCCAAACGGGATCCGGCGTTCGAGAAAAGCCTTGACCGCCGCCTCGTTCGCCGCGTTCAATACGGCCCCGGCCGAGCCGTGACCTGACCCCCCGGTGCCCTCCGCCTCGATCACCTGGTAACCCAGTTTCGGGGCCTTGAAACGCTCAAAATCCACCGGCTCGAAGCTCAACCCCCTTAGCATCGACCAATCCATCGCGTCGCTGCAACTTCCGACCCGGTCGGGGTACGTCAGCGCGTACTGGATCGGCGTCCGCATGTCCGGAGGGCCTAACTGCGCCAGCGTCGAGTTATCCGTGAACTCGACAAAACTGTGGACCACCGACTCGGGGTGGATCAAAAGGTCGATCTTCTCACCGGGCAGGTTAAAGAGCCAATGCGCCTCGATGACCTCCAGCGTTTTGTTCATCATCGTCGCCGAGTCGATGCTGATCTTCGGCCCCATGCTCCAGGTCGGGTGGCGCAGCGCCTGCTCGACGGTCGCGTTGTCCATCGTCTCTTTGTCTGCCGTGCGGAACGGCCCCCCCGACGCAGTCAAAACGATACGCTTGATCGCGGCGTTCGGCTTGGCCTGTGTGTTTTCGGGGCGGGTGTTCAGGCACTGAAAGATCGCGGAGTGTTCGGAGTCGACAGGGATGATCCTCGCGCCGGAGGTCTTAAGCATCCTGCTGACCAGTTCACCCGCCGCGACGAGTGTTTCTTTATTCGACAGGCTGATCGTCAGCCCCTGCTTGATCGCCTGCAACGTCGAGGCGATACCCGACGCGCCCACGATCGCAGCGGCGCAGTCCGTGGCTTCGACTTCCTTGACCAGTTGCACCGCGGCGTCCGGGCCTGCAAACACCGTCGCGTCGGGCAGCGCTTGCTTCACCGCCTGAGCCTGTGCGGCATCGGCGATCGCAACGTGCTTAACCTTGAACCAGCGGGCCTGCTCGATGAGCGTGCGGCTGTTGGACCCCGCGGCGAGGCCGACGACTTGGATGTCTGCCGCCGCCGAACGATTCAGGTGGTCCACGACGTTCAGCGTGTTCGTGCCGATCGATCCGGTCGAACCCAGAACGATGAGCTTGCGCGTTGTCGCGGGGGCGGGGATCATGAGGGCTCCTGCACGGGCTCGGACTTCTCGATGACATGATTGGAGTAACCGCCGCCGGCATCCGTGTTGCTCTTGTCCGTCGTATGGACCTGAACGACCGGTGGGGCGGGCTTGTCGGTGGCGTCGTTATTCGAGTTGCCGTCAGATGCTTCTGCCGAGGCCTGATCGGAACCTTCTGATTTCGTCTTCCCGCCCCGGCGACGCCGACGCCTCGGGCGTTTGGACTTGGTTTCGCCGGACTCATCGGTGGCGGCTTCGTGGTTGCTGCCATCATCATCCGATGCGGTCTTGTCCGTGTCGGGTGCGTCGCCGGATTGGTCCTCGGCGGCGGCGTCCGGATCAGTGTTCGTGGATTTCTTCTTACGGCTGCGGCTTCGACGCTTCTTCTTAGGCGGTGCGTCTTCACCGTTATCATCGGTTGAGCCCGTGTCCGCCACCGCCTCCGTCTCCGCGGGTGTTTCGCTTTGCTCGTCCGACGTTTCGCCGGCGTCTGCTTCGGAGGCACCTTCTTGCGATTCTTCGGTGGACTTCTTCTTCCGGCCGCGTCCGCCACGACGCCTGCGCCGCTTCTTCTTCGTGCCGCCTTCTTCGCCGTCCT
>CBDUNP010000336.1:0-3711 GCA_965368605.1 uncultured bacterium
TGGACGATTACCACTGGAGCTCACCGATGAAACGTCACATGGTCTTTCCCACGGCTGCTTTGCTTTGCTGCGCCGTCTCACCTGCACAGGCGATCAATATCGTCACGACCTACAACCCCGGCGGGGCGGGCGCGGTGAACCCGGCGTTTGACAACGGGGCGACGCAGCTGGACGCCATCTTCAACGCGGTCGAGGCGTACTACGAAGACATCTTCGAGGAAGGCGGCCACACGCTGACGATCAACTTCTGGTACACCGACCTGGCCGGCGGGCTGCTGGGCGACCACGACTTCATCTCCGCGGATGGGAACAACCGTGAGAACGTTGCGAATATCAAGATCGATACCCGGGTCGGCACAGGCGGCGCGCTGCAGAGCTATTTCTTCGACGCGACGCCGACGGAGAACGAAGAGTTCAACATGACCCAGACGCTCTGGCGGGACATCGGGGCGGTCAATCAGGCCGACTGGTACAACTTCACGAACCCGATCCCCGACACGTTCGAGGTCGGGTTCACGGGGACGGCGACGGGCGGCGGGGCGGTGGGCAACATCGATATGTTCACGCTGGTGCTGCACGAGGTGGGGCACGCGCTGGGTCTAAGCGGCGCGAGCCCGGGGTCGCAGAACGAGGCGAGTGTCGATGGTGACTACGACTTCGACCCTAATTTTGTCTTCGGTGCGGCGCTCGCGGCGGACACGGTCGATCAGGCGACGGACTTCCTGGGGCACCTGGACGGCAACAACATGCTGATGTTCCCGAACCTGGGCGGCGCGGGTAACCGTAAGCTGCCCAGTCACACGGACCTGATGGCGATGGCGGCCGGGAACCAGTACCTGATACTCGACGCGCCGCGGCGCGAGTTCTACGGCGGGGGGGACTGGAACGACGCTGCCAACTGGACCGGGTCGCGCAACCCCGACTCCAACGACGACGCCTATGTACGCGACTCGCAGGGCCCCGGGACCGTCATCACCGCTTCCCTGTCGGTCAACGACAGCGTGCAGAACCTCTTCGTCAGCGAGGGGGCGAACGTGGATCTGAACAGCTTCCAGCTTACCGCGGTGCAGGATGTCTTCGTGTCCGACCTGGATTCAGACATCTTCATCAATCCCGGGGGTTACCTCGCCGCCGACGAGGTCTTCATCCAGAACCAGGCCGAGATCGAGATGGATGGCGGCACGGTGGACGTACGCCGGCTTGTGATTGGTGCCACGGCACAACTCGAAGGTATCTCCGGCGGCGCGATGACCATCGACGTATCGCAGAGCCTGGTCAACGACGGCATCATCGACGTGGACAGCGACGCGGTGATGACGTTTCAGACGACCGGCGGGGCGGTGTGGGACCTGGACGGCGTCATCGGGGATGGACAGCTTTTTGCCAACGACGGCGATCTTTTCTTCGATACCGGCTCACTCTCCGACGCGTTCGGCGGGACGATCACCGTCGGGCCCGGGCACTTCTTCCGCTTTGACGCGGCATGGACGATTCAGGGCGGCGGCGTACTCAATCTCGACGGCGGTTCCGGCCTGGGGCAGGCTGCGCAGATGACCGGCGGGACCATCACCATCAACGGCGGGACCGTCAATGCTCGGGACGTCGGCGGCGACGGGCTGACCGACGGCGTTTCTGAGTTCGGCGCTCCGGTCACCTTCACCAACGGCACGGTCAACGTCGGCGCAGACGACACGCTGAACTTCCTCAACGTCACCACCATCAACAACGGTACGTTTACCGTTGCCCAGGATGGCTCGCTGAACTTCAACGCGACCACGACCGTCTCCGGCGGGACGTTCAACACCTTCAGCACGAGCACCGCCGACGGCGACGTCGAGTTCAATGGTTTTACCTGGTGGGAAGACACCGTCACGATTAACGGGGTGGCCAGGCAGGACGGCAACGCGCAGGTCGCCGACGGCAGCCCCGCGACGATCAACGCCGACATTTTCGATATGGACGGCAACACCGGGGTATCGCAGGTCTGGACGCTCCGCGACGACCTGACCATCAACGCCGACGCCATCGACACGACCGGCGGATACAACGGCCGGGTCAACATCCTGGACGCGTTTACGACCCTGACGATCAACACGCCGGCGCAATGGACGATGGCTGGGACGCTCTACATCAACCACGGCGTCAACAGCACCAACACCTCGATCGCCGGGCAGGACTTCACGCTCTCGGGCACGGCGGAGATCGACGCCTGGACCGGCTTCGCGGCACGCACGGATATCACCGGCGACATCGTATTCCAGTCGGCTAATACCGTGTTGTCACTGAGTGGTGGCGACACCGGCAACCCCAACCGGATCGAGGGCGGGACGATCTCCGGGCCCGGTCGGCTGAGCTTCGGGACGTTTGATGCGCTGGTCGGGTTCGGTTCGGTCACACCCAGCGAGATCAGCCTGGGGCTGGGGGCAAGGCTGTTGGCCGAGGACGGCACACTCACCGTCAACAGCGCGAGTATCCAGTCGTCCACGTTCGCGCGCATCGGCACACGCGACGGCTCGGGCACGCTCTTGATGAACGGCACCTTCGACACCAGCCTCGTCCAGGCCATCGAACTGAACGGCGGCGCCCTCCTCGGCGATCAGATCAACAACAACGGGCTGGTCACGGGCCACGGCGGGATCGCCACCGACGGCTTTAATAACCGTGGCACCATCACCGCCAACAACGGCACGCTGAACCTGAGCATCCCCGACGCCTTTACGCTCGACCTGGACGGTACCAACGAGGTCGGCGTCATCAACGCGCTGGCCGGCACGGTTCGCGTTACGCACAACTTTGCAGGCGTGCAGTTATTCGATGGCACGCTGAATGTGGGCAATGGTCATTTCTATCGTATGGACCACGACGGCATCCAGAACTCCGGCACGGTCAACCTCTCCGGCGGGAACATCGCTGTGCCCGTCTTTAGGCAGGCCGATACCTTAAACGTGAGCTCGCTCCCGTCCTCGATCGACGCCGACAGTGTGTTCATGGCTGGCAGCAACTCCAGCATCAACGCGAACCTGTTTCTGATCGGCGAGACCGATGTCCAGGCCGGGACCACGCTCAGCGGGACGGCTTCGTTGATCAATCAGGTCGGCTCGAACCTGCAACTGATGGACGGTGCGGAGCTGGGGGTGGACCTTGTGAACCACGGGTTCATGGAGGTCGGCGACTCGCCGGGCACGGCGATGATCCGGTCTTCGGCCCAGTTCACTTCGAGCGCGTCTTACCTGGAAGAGTTGGGTGGCTCGTTGTTTGGTCAGTACGACCGGCTGCTGGTTACAGAAAGCATTGATCTGGACGGCTCGCTGCGTGTCTTGCTGACCGGCGGGCATGTGCCGAGCATCGGTGACGCATACGAGATCATCAGCGCGTCGCTGGGACTCACGGGTGTGTTTTCCACCGTCCTGCTGCCCGATATCTCGGGAGTGAGTTTATGCCTGCATTACGATGCAAACTCGTTGTACCTGTTGGCCCTGCTGCCGGGGGACCTGAACGCGGACGGGTTTGTGGGGATCGATGACCTAAACATCGTGCTTGGAAATTGGAACGGGACGGCGAACGCGGGTGTGTGGAGGCTGGGGGATGTGAATGGCGACGGGTTTGTGGGGATCGATGACCTCAACGAGGTGCTGGGGAATTGGAACGCGGGGACACCGCCGACGGATATCGCGAATATCCCTGAGCCGGGGACGGTGGGGCTGGTCGTTG
>CBDUNP010000337.1:0-3707 GCA_965368605.1 uncultured bacterium
CCTCTACGTCGAGCAGCCTTTCCCCTACGACCTCGAAGCGAACCCGATCGACGTGCGAAGCGTGTCGTCGCGCAAGCCGTTGTTTATGGATGAGAGCGCGCACGACTGGCGTCTGGTCAGGCTCGGCCGATCGTTGGGCTGGAACGGCGTGGCGCTCAAGACCTGCAAGACCCAGACCGGCGCGATCCTCAGCCTCTGCTGGGCCAGGGCGCACGGGATGTCGTTGATGGTGCAGGACCTGACCAACCCGATGCTGGCGCAGGTCCCGCACCTCCTGCTGGCGGCGCACGCCGGGACGATCATGGGCGTCGAAACCAATAGCATGCAGTTCTACCCCGACGCCTCCGAATGTGAGGCCCGTGTCCACCCGGGCATCTACCGTCGGCGTGACGGCGTGGTGAACCTCTCGACCCTGCAAGGCCCCGGCTTCGGGTATCGTATCGACGAGATTCAACGCGACCTGCCAACCCCGGCATACGACTCGGCATCGACTTAATAGATTGCATAACGATGAGCCAGCCTAGAAAATACACCGTGTTCACCAAGCCCTGGCCCGACCTGACGCTCGACGAGCTCGGCGAGAAGGTCGCGGAGATGGGCTTCGACGGCGTCGAGCTGCCGGTGCGCCCGGGGTTTCAGGTTCAGCCGGAAAACGTATCCGCGATGCTGCCGAACGCGGCGCAGACGCTGAAGAAGCACGGCATTGACATCGTCAGCGTGGCGGGGCCTGGCGACGAGGCAACCATCCGCGCGTGTGGCGAAGCAAGCGTACCGATCCTGCGGATCATGGTTAAGGTGCCAGACGACACCGACTACCTCAGCCACATCCAAGAGACGCAGAAGAGCTGGGACGCGCTGCTGCCGGTGCTGGCTGATTCGGGCGTGACGCTTGGGGTGCAGAACCACAAGGCCCGCTTCTTGACCCACGCGATGCACCTCTACCACGCCATCAACAAGTACGATCCAAAACAGATCGGCGCGGTCTGGGATGCGGCGCACAACGCTTATTCCGGAGCCGAGCCGGAGCTCGCACTCGACGTGGTGTGGTCGCACTTGTGCCTGGTGAATCTGAAGAACGGGCTGTGGGAGTGGGACGGCACGGACGCGCTCGGCGTGGCAAAGTGGAAAGCCAAATGGGTCGCCGGGCATCAAGGCCTCTGCGACTGGCCGCGCGTCATCCGTGAGCTAAAACACCGTAGCTATACCGGCGACATCTGCCTGTCCGCCGAGTACAGCGACGCGGATGTCAACGAAGTTGAACGCCTGGCGAAAAACGACCTGTTCCTGGCCAAGCGTTGTTTCGATTCGGTTTAACGGCGGCGTTTCATCAGCAACCCGGTTGCCATCAGAATACTCAGCGTCCCCGGCTCGGGAATGTTAGCGGAAGCATGTGTACCCGGAGGGGTCCCCGCGTTCCAGTTGCCAAGCACCGTGTTCAGGTCATCGATCCCGACAAACCCATCGCCGGACGGGTCCGCCAAAGGGTTGCCGGGGGGGACGTTCTGGTTCCAGTTGGCCAGCACGATATTCAGGTCGTTGATCCCAACGAACCCGTCGCCGTCCAGGTCGCCGACCAGCGAGCCGAGGTAGGTCGCCCGAAGTACCTGCCCGTTACCCCCCGGGGTGATCGCGAGGGTCCAGTCATTCAGGTCCGCGCCGTCGAGGACCGGTGTGCCGGTGATCGTCGCAGCGGTCAGCAACTCGAACGATTGGTTGTTGGCGGGCACGAACCCGTTGAGCAGGTCCATGTCGATAATCATCCCCGTGATGTCAGCGTTGAGCCCGACATCAATTCGGCTTACCCCCGCAACACCCACGCCGAACACGAGCGTCGCGTTGCCAGCGGAAGCGGTGAAGTCTGCAAGCACATCAACGTCGCCGGCGGGCTCGATCCGAAGCGTGCTGCCAGCCACTTCCAGTTGGTTGACCGCCGCGACAGCCGAGTCGATCGTGACCGTCGCGCCGTTCCCGATGAACGCGTCCGCGGCTTGCCCTTCATCTACCAGCACCGTCATCGACAACATCGCCCAGTCCGCGGCGGTGTCGTCGTTGATCCTGACGCTGATCTGGCTGTCGTCATTAAGGATCGGCAGCAGCTCGGTGGTCCCCAGGTCGATCACGCCGACAAACGTGTCCGTGGTATTGATCTGAGTATCCCAACCAAGCACAGCAAAGCTCATCTGCCCGGAGCCTCCGATCTTGATGGTGTCGGTATCGACCTGCCCGCCGCTTTGTCGCAGCCCAAGCGCCAGCGACCCGTGAACGATCACGTCGCCGGCGTCCAGCAGGTAGGGCTGTGTGAAGGCGACGTTCCGGTTGTCGGTCAGGTCGTCGAAACCGGTGACCGGGTGTGCGCTGCTGGCGATAATCTCGGCTTCAAACGCCGGGTCGATATACGCCTCATCGACACTCCCCGCCCCGTCGTTGACGAACCCGTCGATGTCGCCGATGAGGTAGTCGCGTTGCTCGACCGAACGCCGCAGGGGGGTGGCGCGTTGGTCCCAACCCTGAGCATCGTTCCAGTTGCCGTCGGCCCCATCCCATTGATAGGTATCCACGTCGGCGTCGTCGGCCGCCTGCGCGTCGTAGAGGCTTGGGATGTCAGCGATTGGCGTGCCGTGCGAGTCGTAGTTGCCCGGCGGCTGTGAACCGAAGGTCGTGTCCTCGACGATCGTCCCCGTGGACCCGATCAGCCAGTTCTGCGAGGTCGGCGGGTTCTGGATGCGGAAGCTGTCAGCATCGGAGTTCCAGACGACGATGTTCGCGCCGGACCAGCCGTGGCGTGTGCCGAACGTCTCGCGGTTGCGTGCGTTGATCGCGTTGCCGTTAACCGTGATCTGGTCGTACAGCGTCCCGGAGCTCCACCGCTGGTGTGGACCGCTATCATTGTTGGCATTGGTCGCGGTCGAGTTGTGGAAGACGCTGGGGCCGGTGGGGCGTGTGCTGTTGGTGACGAAGTCGTGACGCCCCTCGTCGGCGGAAGACCCGGTGACGAACCCGTGCGAGCCCGAAAGGTCGTAGGTGTATCGCCGGCTGCCGGTGATGACGCTGACAGGGTCGATGCTGGTCGCGTTTTCAACGGTGACCCATTTGGAGCTTGGGTTAGCGACGACGGCCGAATCGCCGAAGTGGCGTGCGGTGATATCGCGGACCCAGACATCCTGCGCCCGGTTTGAGGTCGAGCCTGTCCCGCCGATGGAGATGAACTCCCATGCGTGGTCTTCGTCGTTGCTGTTGTCGAAGTCGGTGTCGCCGCGGAGGTTCTCGATGCCGACGTTCTCGATCGCGCCGGCCCAGGTGTAGCGTTTGATCGTGCCCCCGCCGTACTGCTGCTCGAAGCTGTTAGCCAGCGGCGAGTCAATAAAGACGCGGTCGCCTTCGATGCGTGTGATGACGCGGTCGTGCCGGATGTTCATCGAGCCAGCCACCCACGCCGGGTCGCCGTTCAGCGGCTGCCCCATACCGATGTCGTCGATCCACGCCTGGGTGCTCGGCCGTTCGATGCGCACCGTATTACCGACCGCGAACGCGCCGGGATTGTCCACGCGGAAGCTGTTAGTCCCGGCGGGGACGGTCTTGTCGATCATGTTCACGGTCGAGCCGAACAGGGACTGACTGCCGTTGCCCTCGATGCGGATCAGGGGGCGCTGGTTGGTGCCCTGCGCGCCGACGTTTCGGCCCTGCAGGATCGTGCCGCTGGTGCCCTG
>CBDUNP010000338.1:0-3695 GCA_965368605.1 uncultured bacterium
GCCTGCACGGCTGCGCCGGCCCGGAATCCACCGGCATGGCTGGCCCCAACGCCACGGGCACGGTCCGTATCTCCGAGGCCGAACTGCAAAACGAGCTGTATGAGTACACCGACCGCTTCTCTGGGATCGTCAGCGCCTCCGCCAACGAGATCAGTGCCAACAGCCCCGACCGCACCGCACGGAAGGCCGCCTTGCTCTGGAAGATCCGCGTCATCCCCCGGCTTCAGGACATGGTCTTCGGCAACGACCCGCAGGAAGCCTTCCTCGACGCCGCGACCCTGACCGTCCAGATGCGCAAATACCTGCAAGGCCCCAACACGCCCGGTGCCACGATCTTCGCCGACCTGCAACCCACCGCCACCAGCGCGGCGCAGCTGCTCGAGGACGACATCTTCCGCATCGGCGGGCAGTTCCTCTCGCCTGAGCAACTGGACACCCTGCGGGCCGAGGTCGACACCTTTTCCAACGAACACCCGATCCGCGGCACGTTTTCCCTGACCGAAGGCCGAGCCACCAGCACCAAAGAAGCCCAGGCCATCAACCTGAACTGGGTCACCACCATCCCCATGGCCCCGTTCCGGGCGCTGGAAGGCATCGACGCCGGGGCGCAGGCGATCCGCGAGTTCAACACCACCGCCAACCAGTTTGCACAGATCGTCGAAGACATGCCCCAGCAGACACGCTGGCAGATCGAGCTGCTCTGGTATGAGCTGGAAGATCGTGAGACTTTCCTCACCGCGTTAAACAGCTTCAAGACGTTGGCCGAGAGTTCTACGTCCTTGTCGCAAGCCGCCGAGCAGTTGCCGCAACAGATCCGTGAGCAGCTGACCCTCGCGATGGACGACCTCGAAAGCAGGCAGGAGGCGCTGAGCCAAACCCTCGCCGAGACACGCCAGACGGTCGACGCCCTTAACGACGCCGTCTCCAATACGACCGTGATGGTGGGGGCTGTTAACGAAGCCAGCGCCAGTGTGGCGGAGGCGGGCGAGGCCTGGCATCAGACCGTCGCCGCGATCAACGAACTCACCCAGGCCGACGCGTCAGCAGGCGGCGCAACCGAAGCCCAGCCCTTCGATATTAAAGAATACACCCAGGCCGCCGAACAGCTCACCACCGCCGCGACCGAGCTACGGTCACTGGTCGCCGAGGTGCAGGGCGTCATCGAGAGCGAACGTATCAGCGCACTTTCTGACAGCACGCTCGAAGACGCGGAGCAGCGGGGCCGGCGTGTGACCGATCACGTCGCATGGCGTGCCCTTCAGCTCATGGCGGTCGCGTTCGTGCTGATGCTGATCTACCGCGTGATCTCCGGCCGGATGGCGAAGCAGCAGACCACTCAGCCGAATTAATCGCCCACAATGCATGCCGCTGTTTTCTCGGTCGCTACGCCCCGATTGACGTGCCAAAAATGATAGGTGATCCAGCCTTTCTGTGGTAAGATATGGGGTTCTGTAGGAGCCTCACATTGACTGGACAAATCGACCCCCGTGCCGCCCGCCCCGACCGCTTGAGCATCGCCCGCGACTGGCTGCCGAGATACACCGGCATGCCCATCGACGGGTTCGGCGACCACATCCTCCTGACCAACTTCCGCAGCTACCTCCACGCCTTCGCCGACCGCTTCGGCTGCGACATCCAGGGCGAAGAACGCCCCATGCAGGCCGCGACCAACACCAACGGCCTGACCATGATCAACTTCGGCATCGGCTCGGCCAACGCCGCCACCATCATGGACCTGCTCAGCGCACGCGCCCCCAAGGCCGTACTCTTCCTGGGCAAGTGTGGCGGACTCAAACACTCCACCGAGATCGGTCACTTCGTCCTCCCCATCGCCGCCATCCGGGGCGAAGGCACTAGCGACGACTACTTCCCCCCGGAAGTCCCGGCGCTCCCGTCATTCAAAGTTCACAAGTTCGTCTCCGACAAAA
This sequence comes from uncultured bacterium, assembly GCA_965368605.1. Lineage (GTDB taxonomy): Bacteria > Planctomycetota > Phycisphaerae > Phycisphaerales > Phycisphaeraceae > JAJRRS01. The sequence goes on from CBDUNP010000338.1 coordinate 1,929, forward strand.
TCGTCGCCCGCGGCTATGAATACCGCACCGGCGTTGTCTTCACCACCAACCGCCGGATGTGGGAACACGACCAGCGCTTCCTCGACCGCCTCCACGCCGCCAGCGCGTTAGCCATCGATATGGAGACCGCCACCATCTTCATCGTCGGCCACTACAACCAGATCGCCCGCGGCGCGCTGCTGATGGTCTCCGATGTGCCCAACACCCCCGAGGGCGTCAAGACCGAAGCGTCGGACCTTAAAGTCACCAGCCAGTTCGCCGGCCTGCACCTGGAGCTCGGCATCGAAGCCATGAGCGAGATCAGCGACAAGGGCGAGATGATCAAGCACTTCACCTATTAACGACAAGCGTGCCCACGCACCTACACTCCGACCAACCCCCAACCCCCGATTCCCCCCGGTCGAGGCTGCTTCAGCAGCCGTTGGTCTACCCCCCCGTCTCCGCATGCACAAACCCCGGAATTACCTCATAATCCCCCAAGATCACGCGCCATAAACCCCTCTGACCCCCGACTACCCCTCCAGGGCTGCCCATGCAAATAGCCACACTCATCTACGGCTCCGGCTCGGTCGGACCCTTCGCCTCTCGCGCGTTTGTCCCCGCCTTCATCACCGCGCTGATGATGCGGTTCGCGCCGGAGTACATCGCTTTCGTCTCCGACGAGATGACCAGCGTCGCCACCGGTGCGCCCAGTTGGTTCACCAGCGACATCTCCCTGATCATCTTCGGCATCCTCGCCGTCCTGGAGGTTGTCGCCACGAAAAGCCCGGACGTCCGCGCGGTCTTCCGAGAGATCGATCCCTACGTCAAACCGATCATCGCCGTCATCACCTACATGGGCGTCGCCAGCACCCACGACGTCGGCTTCATCGAACAGGCGACGCAGCAGGCAGGCATGTCCGATGCCTTCCCCGCGCTGCTTGTCGGTGTCGGCACCTACTGGCTGGGCACGCTTCGCGGCGGCCTGCTCGGGTTCTTTATCGACGCCGATGAAGCCGACGACGTAGGCGTGCAGGGCCTGTTCAGCTGGGCCGAAGATATCTGGAGTTCCTTCGGCATCGTCCTGCTGCTTGTCTTCCCGATCGTCATGCTCATCCTCCTGGCCATCGTCGCCGGCATCCTTGTCGTCCTGAATAAACGCGCACAGGCACGGGAAGAACAATCCAAAATCGACTGCACCCACTGCAACGAAAAGATCTACGGCTCCGCGGTCAACTGCCCTGCCTGTAACTCGCCCAACCCCCAGCCCCGCGCACTCGGCTTCATGGGTCGGTCCCTGGACGAGCCCACCCTCGACACCGCCAACCACCCGTACCGGCTCGTCGAGAAAAAACGCTGCCCCGTCTGCGCCACCCGTTTCGACTATCGCAACATCCATCAATCCTGCGCCGCCTGCGGCCACGAGCTCTTCAAAGACCCTGGATTCGCCAAGGCCTACATGATGCGCAGCGACACCCGCTTGCCGTTTGTCCTGGCGATCTCCGCAGCCTTCAGCATGGTCCCGGTCATCGGCCTGATCCCAGGCATCATCTACTACCGCATCACGCTCATCGCGCCGCTGCGCCAATACATCCCACGCACGCGCACCTTCCTCCTGCGGTGGGGGATCCGCATCCTGTTCTTCTTCCTGATCATGTTCCAGTGGGTCCCCGTCGCCGGCGCGCTGGTCGTCCCCACCATGGCTTTGATTAACTACACCGTCTACCGCTCAACATTCCGAGCCATGCTGAAAAGCGAACACCCGGAAGATTAACCACAGAGGGCACA
>CBDUNP010000339.1:0-3691 GCA_965368605.1 uncultured bacterium
TGCTGCGCGGTGGCAAACCATCGACCGCCTTCCAGCTCACCGGTGTGCAGGCGCTGGAGGATGTGGGTCGCGGCGTTGTTCAAGCAATAACTTCGGACACGGTTGGGGCTTGGAGTCTGGCGGTCGTCCGGCTGGCTGCGGTTCCAACTCATGTAAGCACGGGTGGGCTTATCGTTGATGAGTTGGCCGGCGGCGTCGGCGAGGTCGAGCATCTGCGTGACAAAGAAATCGGTCTCAAGCAGAGGCCTACCGACCATCAGGATATTCAACCGCGCCATCACGCCGAGCAGAGAATCGGGGCCGGCCAGGTCGGCGACGACGTTCGCGCCGGAGATAACCAGTTGCATATCCGCCTCAGCCGAACCGTCGTGGCCCCGCAGAGCTTTGAGCAGACGGGCCATATCCTCGTGGATCGTGGTTTGATCGTCTGCACCCAGGCCGTGATCGACCGCGTGCTGGATGAAGACCAGGAAACGCTGACGGGTGGCGTCCAGATCGACCTGCTGGGGGATGCCCTCGCCGAAGCTGCACTCGATGAGTCGGCCGGCAGAGGCACGGACGACGCCGAGGATGTCGTGCGCCATCGCACGGCGGAAGGCGTTGTCCGACTGACCCAGCCCGTTAAGCAGGCGGTCGTGGTTATCTTGAAGCCTGGTGTGCAAGGCATCGAAGCATTGCGACATCGTCGGGGCGGCGGGTTCTGTTGATGGCGCCTGTGCAGACTTATTCTGGCTGGCCGCGTCGCGCAGGTGACGCACCGCCGTCTGAACACGCTTGGCGGAGAGGTCCATGCCCAGCGACTGGTTGATCTCCTGCGCCAGTGCGGCGTAGTTGATCTCGGTCGCATCAGCGCTGGGCCGCAGGCAGGCGTCCAGCACGCGGTCCAAGTTCTTGTCCGAGTCGTGCTGGGTCACGGAAGAGACCCAGGTCAGGACCGCGCGGGCGGCGTCCTGCACGTTGACGCGGAGATCGTTGACTTCGTCCTGAACCGTCGTGACCCGGGTCCTTGTCTTGCCGGCGGGCGTTGACGCGGACCGGTACACCTTGATCGCGTCGGTCCCAGATGGGGTGGATTCGAGCTTGGCGAAGTCGACGTAGATCGTCCGCGGCCGCTGACGGGTTTCGTCGGCGTGCCTTGGCGCTACGCGGTTCGTGTTGGCTCGGTCCGTGGTCGGCATGGGCGACTCGGTAGGTGCGAGGACTATTTGTGGATGTGGTCGGCCTGGACGGTCAGGCTGGACCCGCCGGACTTACTCTTGGTCTTGTGGCAGCCGGACTCGGCCCAGGTCGGGTTGACCAGCCAGAATGACACCGTGACGGCGGCCAGGATGGCGATCCATTTTGTGATTCGTTTGCCAGGCATGCGTGTGCTCCTATGTGAGAGAATGATGGCCTCACCTGTCTAACGCTCAAAGCCTACGGATTCTGACGTACGGTCCAGAAAAAAGTTCCATAGGCCAGTCGTAAATAATTATAAATCAGGCGGTTAGTCATTAAAAGGTTTTTTTGAGAGGCCTGTCGATCAATCGAAGGCGATGGGTGGGCTCAACAAAAAAAATAAATTTTCCCTTATCCCTTGACCATCAAGTGTTTATGCCGGGAAACGGATTGATATGAGATCGAAAAACGGGGGGCCTGGGCTTGTAAGTGGACAGGGCACTGAAACGTGGTGCCTTGAACCGGGGCCCGGGCAAAAAAACGCCGGGCAGGCCCAGAGGACCTATTTAAGAAGGAGGCCAGCCATGACTCGAACTCAGATCACCAAGCGTGTTGGATGGATCGCTGCTGTGTTGGCGGTGGGCGTTCTGGCTTTGAACGCGGACGCGGAGCCGCGCAACCGCAAGAGCAAGGGGGAGAAGCCGCGTCAACGACAGGCCCAGCGGGAGAGCGGGCAGCACCGGCAGAACAACGAACGTGCCCAGCGTCAGCGAAACGAGCAGCGTGCCAATGAACGCAAGGCCGCTGAAAACCGGGCGCAGCAGAAACGCGCCAGTGAAAAACGATCTCGTGAGCAGCAGGCCAGCCAGCGCCGCGCCCAGGAACGCCGCGCCAGCGAGCAGCGTGCGCAACAGAAGCGTGCCCGTGAACAGCAGCAGTCCAGGGAACGCCAGGCCGAGCAACGCCGGGCGCAGGAGCGTAAGGCCGCGACGCAGCGGGTCGTGGCGGTCAACGGTGCCAACTGGGGTGTCAACGCACAGAAGAAGAAGCTGGACGAGCGCCAGCAAAAGGTGCGTAACCGGGAGCAGCGCTTCGAGCAGAACGCCAAAGAAACACGCCAAGACCTGCGTCAGCGCGACCAGCGATTAGATAACAAGGCCCAGAACCTGCGGATCAAGGAGCGGCAGATCGCGCAGCGGAGGGTTTACCACCGACCCGCCCCAACCGTGGTCAGGCACAAGCCGGCGTATCACAACCGGGTCACTCATTACAACCGCCACGTAAGTCATCACAAGACGCACACCAAGCACCACCGCAGCCACGACCGCTTCGGCCTGCACATCAGCTTCGGCTCGGGACACCTGTCGGGGTTCTACTACGACCACGGGCACCTGAGGCACCATTGCTGCCGGGGCGGGTACTACATCACCAAGTGGGTGCCTGCGGTAACTGAAATCCGGTACGACGACTGCGGTGACCCGTACACCGTCATTGTGTGCGACGGCTACTACAAGAAGGTCTGGGTCGATCACTACTGCCGGTTCAACACCCACCATTACTACCGTTACTGAATCAGGACGAGCCTTTCCGGCCCACAAAAAAGCCCGCGTTCTCGAGGACGCGGGCTTTTTCATTGATGTAGATAGTGTTACGGACGCAGATCAGTGGTGTTCGACACACCATTCAAAAAGCGCGATCCATTCCAGGCGTTGCATGGCGACGAGGTCTGGGGAATCGCTCTGCTGGGCGACAGCGCGTTCGACACGATCGACGAAGGCGTGTGGCTCGTAGGACCCGATGGCGGTGCCTGCACCCGCCCCGCCGCCGCCGGAATCGATGCGGGTGATGACGGGGTGCTGGCCGGCCTGACGGTACCAGTGGTGGCTGTTGGTGAAGTCGCCCTCCCGGCGGTGCATGATCGCGTGCCAGAACGAACCGGACGGGCGGTTGAGGTGCTGGCTGAGGCGGTGGCTGCGTTCCAGGTCGTCGACGTAGAGCCAGAGGCCTGAGGCGATGGTCTGTTTGTCTTTGAGTGCCGGGTCGGCGAGGACTTCTTCCACGAGCGAGGTGTGTTCGCTGGGGGACTGGCCTTTGACGACCAGGTGGCCCATCGCCCGGTTCAGGGGCAGCGCGTCGAAGAGCGGACGCAGGGCGTGTTCGATCGGCTCGTGCATGTGCGGGGTCATGGTTTCTCCACTGGGTATCGGCACATCGGATTCAAGCCGACCGGGGTGCGACAATGACTGCATCGCATAGTCACAAGAGGCGTCGAATCCTGCCTGGCTGCTAAGGGTTATCGGGTATATCACGCGATCACTCCCAGCTTTCGTGTCGGGCGTCCGGCGAGGACCACGATGCCCGCCATCAACATGGCGACACTGGCGGGCTCGGGGACGGCGGCCGGCTCGGTGGCAGGCTGCTGTGAATCGTCCGTCACCGCCTGGAGCTGGCTGACCAGACGGATGCCGGAGTGTGATGCCAGGCTGGTGGAGGTATAGGCGACGTTTCGGCCGGTGACGCCGGCGGTGTATCG
>CBDUNP010000340.1:0-3680 GCA_965368605.1 uncultured bacterium
TTGGGGGTTGGGGTTGGGGGTTGGGGTTGGGGGTTGGGGTTGGGGGTTGGGGAGTGAGAGGAGGCAGGAGCGCTAAGCCGCAAGCGGCGGGGAGTGTGGCGGGTGAGGGTGTGGGGTGAGGGCTGAGCGCTAAACCGCAAGCGAGGGTTGGGGACGGAGGGAAATATTGGGGGGGGGGCGGGCATGGGAGCGGGAGCGCTAAGCCGCAAGCGGCTGGGCGGGGCCTGGGGAGTGGGTTGCCAGGGATGCAGCGGAACGGGGGGAAACTGCCAAATCGGCAGGGATTTCGCTGAAATGCCGTGCAGAGGACGTTGTTTTTCAAGGACTTACGGGCGGGCGTCTGGCATGGGGTTTGCGACTATGTAAGGCGTCGGAAGGCCGATGCCGGCGTCGGGTCGGCCGTGGCAAGATTAATCAACAAACCTGAAAGGAGGTTCACCATGCTACCGACACTCAGGCGAATTTACAGGAACCCGTTGGAAGAGTTCCACAACGAGCTGGACCGCGTCCTTCGGACGGGCTTCTCGGAAAGCAACGGCGAGCTGGCGACGGCGGCGTACCCCGTGGATATCCATGAGGATGCCGAGTCGATCACCGTCGAGGCGGAGATGCCCGGGTTCAAGAAGGATGAGATCAGCGTGACGCTGGAACAGGGCGTGCTGAGCATCAGCGCCGAGCGCAAGAGCGAAGAAGCCAAGGGCGAGAAGCACCTGGTGGAGCGTTGTTACAAGCGTGTGGCGCGGAGCTTCAAGCTGCCGATCCCGGTGGATGAGTCGAAGGTTGATGCGAAGCTGGCGGACGGTGTGCTGACACTGAAGCTGGCGAAGCGCGAGGAAGCGAAGCCTCGCAGGATCGAAGTCAACTAAGGCTGGAACGGTTCCCTTTTTCCATCCCCTTCACCGCCGCGAGACGAGCGCTCGCGGCGGTTTATATATGAGAGGAAGGTTTGATGTGATGGATGAAGAGCGCTAAACCGCAAGCGGCGGAGGGGGATGGGAGCGCTAAGCTGTGGGGGGCGGGGTTATGTGCGGTCGAGGATGAATTTTTTGAGGACGTGGGCGACGCCGTCGTTGTCGTTGGTGGGGGCGATGTGGTCGGCGACTTTTTTGAGTTGGGGCCAGGCGTTGTCCATGGCGATGCCGAGGCCGGCCCACTGGACCATGCCGATGTCGTTGGGTGCGTCGCCGATGGCCATGACCTGTTCGCGGGGGATGTTGTACTGCTCGGCAACGAGCTTGAGGGCGCTGGCTTTGTCGACTTGTTTGTGGACGAGCTGGATGAGGTAGTCGTCGCTGATGAGGATGGCGATGTCCTTGGCGAACTTGGTGCGGACGGAGGCGTGGATGGGCTTGAGCTTTTCAGGCGGGGCCAGGAGCATGAGTTTGGTGACGGGGACGGTGAGGAAGGCGTCGAGCGGGCCGACGAAGTCGGGGCTGAAGTGCTTGCTGGTTTCGGTGGGGAGCTTGTCGTCGACGTGATCGGTGTACCACTTATCGAGGACCTCGACGCTGATGACGACGTCGGGGTCTTTGCGTCGTGCGAACTTGACGATCTTCTTGGCGAGCGCGACGGGCATCGGCTGGTGGAAGACGTTTTTGCCGCGGGGCATGTCGTGGATGAGCGCGCCGTTGTAGTTGACCTGGAGGGTGTCCAACGCGAGGCGGTGGTAGATATCGCGGACGCCGCGCGGGGGGCGTGCGGAGGCGAGGACGACGTGGACGCCGAGGTTGGTGGCGTCGGCGATGGCCTGGGCGTTGGCGCGGCTGAGGCGTTTGTTGGAGCGCAGGAGCGTGCCGTCCAGGTCGATGGCGACGAGCTTGATGGGGGCGGGCATCGTTACGGGGGATTCGGGGCTGTTCATAAAAGAAAACTCACACTCGCCATTCGGGGAACGGGGCCTAGAATAGCGGGATTGATGCGAGATTGCTTAAGCGGATGGTTACGAGCCCCCCACTGCTACCGTGAGAGATTAATGACGCCAGCGACACTGAATACGAAACCGATCAATGATGCGAACCGGCTTGGGCTGGACTATGAGGCGGAGGCCGGGCGGTTTCAATACACGGGGCCGATCATAGATGTGCACACGCACATCGGGACACGGGACGCGGCGGCGTTGTATTTCAAGATCGCGGATATGTTCGGCGTGACCAAGACGGTGTCGATGACGAAGCTAGAAAATATCGACGGGATCCTTGAAGACCTTGGTGAGAAACGGGATCGGATTGAGTTTATCGCGGTGCCGAATTATGAAGCGGCGCATGAGCCGGGGACGTTTACGACGGACTGGCTGCATCGGATGGAGAAGTTCAGGGAAAAGGGTTGCCGGATTATTAAGTTCTGGGCAGCGCCGCGCGGGCGCGACCTGCACGACGAGGCGTTTCACCTGGATTCACCGACGCGTAAGGAAAGCATCAGGCTGGCGTACGACCTTGGGTATCGGCTGTTCATGACGCACGTGGGCGACCCGGATACGTGGTTCGAGAAGAAGTACACCGACCCGAAGAAGTACGGGACGAAGGCTCAGCAGTTTGAGCCTATGGAAGAACTGTTGGATGAGTATCGTGACGTGACCTGGATCGGGGCGCACGTGGGCGGCTGGCCGGAGGATCTGGCGTTTGTGCAGGGGATGCTGGATCGTCATCCGAATTATGTGGTGGACACGAGTGCCGCGAAGTGGCAGGTGCGGGAGTTGAGCCGGCAGCCGGAGAGGTTCCGTGCGTTTTGCGAGCGGAATGCGGGGCGGGTGTTGTTCGGGACGGATATCGTGGCGAACGATACGAATATTGATTTTGATCTGTATGCCAGCCGGTACTGGGCGCTGCGGATATTGATCGAGACGGGATACGACGGGCCGAGCCCGATCGTGGACCCGGATTTGCATATGGTGGACCCGTCGGTGGATGAGAAGTCGACGGCGAGGCTATGTGGGGCGGGGATCGGGGGGGATGCGCTTAAGCGTGTGTATCACGGTGCGGCGGCGGAGGTGCTTGGGTATTGAGTTACGGTTGGGGGTGGGGAGGCTAAACCGCAAGCGAGGGTTCGGGGCGCGACAGATGGTTGGGGTGAGTTGGGAACAGGCACGCTAAGCCGCAAGCGGCGGGTCTAGGCGCAGGGATAGCGGGGAAAAGTATCCGTAGATTGCCCAGGTGATGAGGGTATGGCGTGAGGCGCGACGGGTCGCGGCGCTTTGTGGGGTTACGCCAGTTTCTTTACAGCGTCCATCGCGGCGTCGTAGTCCGGGGCGTCGACGACTTCGGGGACGGGCTGGATGTACTGGATGGTGTTGTCTTTGTCGACGACGATGACGGTGCGTGCGAGGAGGCCGACCTCTTTGATGCGGACGCCATAGGCTTTGCCGAAGCTGTGGTCTTTGTAGTCGGAGAGGCAGACGACGTTTTCGACGCCGGCTGCGCCGCACCAGCGCTTCTGGGCCATGGGCAGGTCGACGCTAACGGTGAGGACGACGACGCCGTCGAGGCTGCCTGCGTCTTCGTTGAACTTGCGGGTCTGTGCGTCGCAGACGGGGGTATCCAGCGAGGGGACGACGGAAATGATCTTGACCTTCCCGGCGAAGTCCGCGAGGGACTTGTCGGACATGTCGTTGGCCTTGAGCGTGAAGTCCGGGGCCTTATCGCCGACCTTGAGTTCGGGGCCGACGAGGGTCATGGGGTTGCCTT
>CBDUNP010000341.1:0-3669 GCA_965368605.1 uncultured bacterium
AGCTCGTGGAGGTATCGGCTGTAGGTCTTGCCGACCCGCTGCCGGAAGAACCGGCTGAACGCCGGGCCGGACATGTGGATCAGCTCGGCGATCTGAGATTGTGTGATCGGTTCGGTTGCGTGGTCGTGGATAAACCGGCAGGCCTTGTCGACGCGCGGGTCTGTTTTGTGTTCGTGGGGGTCGTAGGCCGGGCTGGCCAGGGTTTGCGTGCCTCGGCTGTGTGCCAGTGTGTCGAGCAGGCCGATCAGGCTGAGTACTCGCGTGATCCCTTGTGTCTGGAGGAGTTTGGGTAGCTCGCTGGCGATCTGTTTCTGTGCGGGGCCTGTGAACCTTAGGCCACGTCGGCTGCGCTGCATGAGTTTCAAGATGGCGCGGGCCTCGGGCGTGTCCGTAAGCATGTCGTTCAGCCAGCACGGATCGAACTGGACCACGACTGCGCTCTGGAGTTTGTCAGTCTCTGGACGATCTGTTTCCGGCGGGGATGCTTCCGGGTGGGACGCCCAGGTGTGTGGCAGGTCCGATCCCAGCAGTACCAGGTCACCCCGGCGGTACGACTCGATGCTGTCCCCGACAAACCGTTGACCCGAGCCGGCCTCGATCAGCGTCAGCTCGACCTCCGGGTGCTGGTGCCACTCGAAGCCGAACGCACGATCGGCCCGTCTGGCCAGCCGGAGCGAGCTGTCGGCGTGGCGTGTGATCTTTTCCTGGATGGGCAGCATGATAGGATTATAATCAAGATTAATAGGTATGATAATTAATGAGTTAAAATAGTATCATAATTGGCGTTTTCATAGGTAGTATTCCGTTTGCTGCTCCGTAGGATGGGTGCGTTAACCGGCCCCCGGACCCCCGGCCCCCGGTCCCGTGAAAACCACCCCGAGGCAAACCATGACCACCGCGAATCATCTCGACCTGGCGACGCCCTACAAACTGACCGACCAGCAGATCAACCGTTTCCATGAAGACGGGTTCATCAAGCTCAAGCAGGTCTTCTCTGCTGAGGAGTTGGCGCACTACGGCCAGGAAGTCACGCGCCTGGTGATGGAATTGAACCCGCGCAAGGGCATCCCCATGGAAGAGCGCACGACCTACGCCAAGGCGTTCATCCAGGTCGGCAACCTCTGGACGAAGTCTGATATCGTCAAACAATTCTCTTTCAGCCAACGGCTCGCGCAGATAGCGACCGAGTTGCTCGGCACCACGGGCGTGCGCATGTGGCACGACCAGGCGCTTTACAAGGAGCCCGCTGGCGGCTTCACGCCCTGGCACGTCGATCAGCAGTACTGGCCGATGGCGTCCGAGAAGTGCGTGACCGCATGGATCCCGCTGCAACACACACCGATCGAGATGGGGCCGCTGTGTTTCGCCACCGCCAGCCACAAGGCCGACATCGCACACGACATGGCCATCAGCGATGACAGCGAGCAGGTGATTCAGGAAGCCATCGAACGTGAGAAACTCGATCAGGACTACGGCCCATTCGACTTAGGCGAGGTCAGCTTCCACTACGGCTGGACCCTCCACCGCGCCGGCCCCAACACCACCGACCGGGCACGGGCTGTCCACACCGTCATTTATATGGACAAAGATATGGTCCTCGCCGAACCCGCGAACGCGAACCAGCAGAATGACTGGGAGGCCTGGACACCGTCGACGAAGATCGGCGAAGTCATGGATGACGACCTGAACCCCGTGCTGTTCAGCCGCGGCTGATCGGCTGAACACCGCCACGGAATGCACCCACGCTCCAGTTCCCTTAGTGTCGCGCCGGCACCCGGCACCCGGCACCCGGCACCACGGCGGGGCGGTTTGCACGCTTGTAATAATAAGATATAATTATCTTTATTATGTTAAAGCATGTTTGTTTGGGCGGGTTTGCGTACGTTCTCCTGACGGGGATATTGGCGATTTTGGGGCCTCAGGGCCTGTTTTTGCAGGATCTGACGACCGGTTTTGATGGTGCATACGCTGTCGCCGCCTCGCCTGATCCGCGCCTCGACGCCATGCAGCTTGAGCTTGATGGCTTGCGGCGGCAGATCGATGCGGTGCGAGTTCGGCAGAACGAGCCCTGGCTGACCGAACGCCGGGCTCATGAGGTCAAGGCCTTGATCGGCGAGGTCCTGGCCGACGCCGACACCCGCGCGTCCCTGCTGACCGAAGAGTTCACCTGCTACTACGACCACGGCTTCATCCTGCGCGATCACGACACGTTCCTCTTAAAGATCTGCAGCTACATCCAATTCAGGCACCTCTACAACAGCGCCCACGAGGTCGCCGACGACGAGATAGGCGGGTTTCAGTCGCGGCGGGTTGCGTTGATGTTCTCGGGGCATATTGGCTCGCCTCAGGTGTCGTACATGCTGATGCCGACCTTCAGCCGATCGACAGGCAATGCGCAGTTCGAATACGCCTATGTGAAATATAAGGTCGACGATCAATGGGACGTCACGGCCGGACAGATCAAGGCCCCGTTCGATCGCGAATGGCTCACCAGCGCCAGGCTCCAGCCGATGGTCGAACGCTCCTACGTCAACTCGCAGTTCTCTTCGCTGTATGTTCAGGGCGTTCAGGTGACCCGACGAGACGACAACACGCGCCTGCTCCTCTCATTGCACAACGGCACATGGGGGTGGAACACTGACTTCGATGAAGACCGCACCGACTACGCGCTGGGCGCTCGCGGCGAATGGATGGTGTTTGGCAACTGGAAACAGTTCAGTGATCTGGTCGGCTGGTCGGGCGATGACGGGCTGCTGCTCGGGGCGGCTGTCGAATACGACCACGGCGAAACCGGCAGCGGCACCGCGACACCGGACATTCTTAAATATACCGCCGACATCTCTCGGGAGGGCGATGGCTGGAACCTCTTTGGTGCATTCACCGGCCGACACATCGAGTCCAACGGCTCAGCAGGTCTGCTGGATGCTCAGCAGTGGGGGGCCCTGATCCAGGGCGGTGTCTTTATTGTCCCTGACAAGCTCGATATCTATGCCCGCTACGAGTGGATCGATACCGACGGCGTCGCATTCAAGCCCTCCACCGGCGTCACCACCGCGACCGACAACGATGTCGCGCAGCTTGTCACGCTCGGCACGAACTGGTTCCTGAACGGGCACAACACCAAGCTCTCGTTCGACGTCATTCACGCCTTCAACGGCCTGCCCCGCACCGACACCGGCACGGGCCTGCGCGCCTCCGACGGACCGTCCACGACCGTGCGTAGCCAGGTGATGGTGTCGTTCTGATCCCCGCTTATGGCGTGAGTACTTCTTCCAGGAACAGCTGCATCTGTGCCCACGAGCGTTTGTCGGCTTTTTCGTCGTAGCCGACGGGGGCGAGGCCGTAGGTGTCGGCCTTGGGGTTGCTGAAGGCGTGCTTCGCGCCGGAATAGCGGATCAACTGCCAGTCCACACCCTTGGCGTCCAGCCCGTCGGTGGCCTGGTTGATCACCTCGTCGGGCACGAGCGGGTCGGCGTCGCCGTGGCAGAAGAGGATGGCGGCGGTGATATTGTTGTCTTCATCGAGGGGCGCTTTGGGGTTGCCGTGGAAGCTGACCACGCCGGCGAGGTCGGCGCCGCTATAGGCAAGTTCCGTGACGGTCGTCCCGCCGAAGCAGTAACCGATCGCGGCGATCTTCATGCCTTCGGTGATCTTGCCGGTTGACCGGAA
>CBDUNP010000342.1:0-3667 GCA_965368605.1 uncultured bacterium
CGACAAGATGCTCGACGAGCCCGCCAAACGCGGGGACTACTGCGACTTGATGTAAACACCACAGGACCCCGCTTCATGCCCGAGATCGAATCATATTACGAGCAGTACTGGGAAGCCCCCGAGGACTACGACGACCCGACCACGCCGATGCGTCAGTCGTTGTTCAAGCAACGGGTCCAGCTCCCCGAGGGCGCGACGATCCTGGATGTCGGCTGCGGCCGCGGCGAGTTCTGCGCGTTCTTTAATAGCCTTGGCTGCAAGGCTGAAGGCATCGACCTGAGCAAGACCGGCATCGAATACGCACGCAAGCAGCACCCGGACGTCACCTTCCACGCCGGCTCGACCGACATCCTCCTGCCCGACCGGGCCGAAAGCTACGACGCGGTCTTCAGCAGCGAAGTCATCGAACACCTCTTCGATGTCGACAGCTACCTCGAGGCGATCCACGGCCTACTCAAACCCGGCGGGACGTTCGTCCTGACCACGCCCTACCACGGGCTGATCAAGAACATCGTCATCGACCTGACCAACTACACCAAGCACTACGACCCCCTGGGCCAGCACATCCGCTTCTTCGATAAAAAAGGCCTGGACATGTGCCTGCGCAAGTGGAACCTGATCCCGCAGAGCTGGACCGGCTACGGCCGCCCCTGGCCGTTGTGGAAGTCGTTCTTCGTGGTCTGCAAGAAGCCCGGATAACAGCGCGAACGCCGCCGATTTATCACTAAGCACAGCGCCGCCTCACCGCGGCGTCCACACCCCGATTAGCCGCGACGCACACCGGGCGTAAACGCCCGGGCTAAACCTGGCGGAAGAACACCGCGTTGTGTTAGTTCAATGTGAATGTGGTCGCTTGTTTACTCGACAGGCTTGGCGTCTTTCAGCTCGCGCGGCCGGGCCACCTTTGCCGGCGAACCAAACGCGATCACGTCCGACGGCAGGTCGCTGAACGCGCTGGAACGGGCGCCCAATATCGTGCGATCACCGACGGTCACCCCCGGGCCGACGAACGCGTCCGCCGCGATCCAGGCGTCGTCCCCGATCGTGATCGGCGGGCACAAAAGCTTCATCTTGAGGGTGTCGGTCTCGTGCGTACCGGCGCAGAGGTGGGCGTACTGGCTGATGGTGGTGTGAGTCCCGATCGTGACCCGGCCGAGGTTGTAGACGATCGCGTAGTCGCCGATCGAGGCGGTCGGCCCGATCGAGAGGTTCCAGGGGATCTCGATCCGTGCGGTCGAGCGGATCTTGGCGCTCTTGCCGACCTCAGCCCCGAACATCCGCAGCAGCATCGCCCGCCAGCGGTAGGCGTTATGCGGGGACCAGCGGAACAGCGTCGCTCGGACCCCCCACCACAGCACCTTCTTGACGTTATGGCTGCGCGACCAGGGGCTGGCGTGCTCGATGGCTTGGCCGGGCACCAGCGGGGTCGCGTCGGGGTGGGTCGTGTCCTGATTCATCGTGGGTGAAGTCCGCCGATCGGTTATATCGCCGCCGATATCCACCATCTTATCGGGTAAATACGCGGCCCATCATAGCCGATCTTGATTAGAACCACGCCTCATGCGGCCCCCCGCGTATGACGCTAGGATACCTGCCCTATGAGCGTCTCGATCCTAATCCTCACCCTGAACGAACAGCAGGACCTGCCCGGCTGCCTGGAGTCCGTCAAAGACTTCGACGACGTGGTCATCTTCGACTCGTTCAGCCAGGACCGGACCGTCGAGATCTCCGAGGCCGCGGGGGCCCGGGTCGTCCAGCGAAAGTTCGATAACTGGTCGGCCCACCAGAACTGGGCGATGGAAAACATCGACTTCAAGCACGACTGGGTCTTCTACCTGGACGCCGACGAGCGGATGACCCCCGAGCTCCAGACCGAGATACTCAAGATCGCGTCGGACCCCAACGAGAAACGGGCCGCCTTCTACGCCGGGCGCATGAACTACTTCATGGACCGCTGGTGCAAGCGGGCGATGGCGCCGGGCACGATCATGCGGTTCTTCAAGCCGCCGAACATCCGCTTCGAGCGCCTGGTCAACCCGATCCCCGTGATCGACGGGGAGTACGGCTACTGCGACGCGCTGTTTACCCACTACGGGTTCTCCAAGGGCCTGCGCCCCTGGCTCGACAAGCACAACGGCTACTCCAACATGGAAGCCAAGGAGGGCCACGAGGTCCGCGGCGGGTCGTTGATGCACAACGTCCGCAACATCTTCACACGCGACCGCGCCAAGCGCTGGCAGGCCATCAAGAACGCCAGCTTCTTCCTGCCCACACGCTCGGCGATCCGGTTCCTGTATATCTACATCTTCCAGCGCGGCATCCTCGACGGCGTCGCCGGGTTCCACTACGCCTGCATGATCTCGATGTACGAGTCGTGGATCGGGATGAAGATCCGCGAGCTGGAAAACAACCGGAAGGTCGAGCCCGAAGACTTCATCAACGACCTGGCGACCACCGAACCGCCGGAGTACGCCCCGAAGATCGACATCATCATCCCGACGCGCAACGAGTCCCGGCACATCGCCCTGGCGGTGAAGTCCGCTAAAACGCTTGGCAACGTCTTCGTCCTGGACTCGCACAGCACCGACGACACGCAAGAGCTGGCCCGCGAGGCCGGGGCCCAGGTCTTCGAGAACAAGTTTGTCAGCTACGCCCAGCAGAAGAACTGGGGGCTCGAGAACCTGCCGCTGACCGGCGACTGGGTCTACATCCTCGACGCCGACGAACTGATCACCGAGGAGCTGCGTGACGAGGTGTTTGAGGCGACCGCCAACCCCGGCGGGGCCACCGGCTACTACATCAACCGCAAGCTGTTCCTCTTCGGCCGACCGATCCGCCACGGCGGGCTGTACCCCTCCTGGAACCTGCGCCTCTTCCAACGCGGCAAGGCACGCTACGAAGACCGCTCCGTCCACGAACACATGATCTGTGACGGCCCGACCAGCTACCTGAAAAACGCGATGCTGCACATCCGCCTGGACACCGTCCAGCGGTTCATCACCAAGCACGTGCACTACGCCAACCTCGAAAGCGACGAGTGGGTCCGTCACCGGTTCGGGGTCGGCGGCGGCGCGAAGGCCGACCGGCTTTTCCGCGACTCCTTACGCACACGCCAATGGCTTCGACGCAACGCCTGGCCACGCATGCCGTTCCGGCCCGCGTTCCGCTTCCTCTACATGTACATCTTCAGGCTCGGCATCCTCGACGGCGGCGTCGGACTGCACCTGGCGATCCTCACCAGCCAGTACGAATACATGATCAGCCTGCTGTACCGCGAAAAAGTCCGGGACATCAAGTCCGGGAAAACCAAGCCGCCCCAGGCACCCCCGGCACAGACATCCACAAACTCAGACGACTGACCTCACGCGCCCACGCAGGATGGGACCTCAACCCCAAGCAAACGAACCGATGCGCATCATCCTGCTCAACCAGGCCTTCTACCCCGACCACGCCGCGACCGCTCAGCACGCGCACGACCTGGCTAAACACCTGGTAAAAAACGGCCACGAGGTCGCCGTCGTCGCGTCACGCTCCATCTACGGCTCCAAGGGCGCGGCCCTACCTAAACGCGAAACCGTTGACGGCATCGAGGTCCACCGCGTCGGCAAGAGTATCTTCGGCAAGGCGTCCATCGTCGCAAGGATGATCGACTTTGCGCTCTTCTACC
>CBDUNP010000343.1:0-3654 GCA_965368605.1 uncultured bacterium
CGACATCGTCGTTGAGACCCACAGCGATAGCGGGGCTTACGTGCGGGGCGCGACGATCCACAACAATGCCAGCAACGAAATTCATTTGGCGCCACAAGTGGCCTCGTTGTCTTCGACCAGTTCGTTGATAACCTGGCTGGACGTGACGAATGGCGATGTTCTGGCGCGCACCTATAATCCGACGACGGGCACGATGGGAGCCGAACTCACCGTATACGCCGGTGTAACCGGGTCGGGCGAAGGCGTGACCGGGGTTGAGGTTGCCGCGCTTGAGCAAAGCAACCGCTATGCGGTCACCTATGTCGATATCGATTCCGGTAACGACCAGGTCTATCTTGAAATCCTCAACTCGAGCGGCTCGACCGTTTTCAACGTTCTGGTAGATAGCGGGCTGCCCACGGCGCGCGACACCTATGTTACCGAACTGTCCAACGGCAACCTTGTTGTCAGCTGGACAACCGACGGATCTGGCGGCAGCAACTCTGGTGTTCGGGCGCGGATTTATACCTCTACTGGTACTCCGGTTACCGGCGCCTTTACGCCCGCCACGACGGTCGCAGGCAATCAGGAAAACACCGCCATCGCGGCGGCGGGCGACAACGGCTTTGTCGTGTTCTGGTCCGATGATGAAACTTTTGACATTCATGGCCAGCGTTATTCCAACTCCGGGGCGCGCATCGGCAGTGAATTCGACGTCGAGAATTGGGGGGCCACCGAGCTTGACCACCTTTCCGCAATCGGGTTGGACGACGGCCGGGTCCAATTGACCTGGACGGCAGAGTTCAACAACGGTGCTGATGATGACATCTACACTGCCATCTGGGATCCGCGCGACAGTAACGAGACAAACGATCCCGCCGACGCCAATGGCTATCAGGTGGGCACACCCGAAGCGAATACCATCATCACGACGGCAGATACGCTTTATGTGGTGGGCGATGACGGCAATGACCGCGTTGTTGTCAGCCCGGGCGAGGTGAACCCTGCCATCCTGTTCGATGGTGGCAACGGCATAGATGTGCTGGAGCTTGAGGCTGTCTCTGGCACATGGGACTTCCGCAGCGAGACGGTGCAGAACTTCGAAGAGATCGAATTCCGCACAGCGTCAAACCCGACGATCAACCGCTATGCCTATTTCTACGACACGCAGATCACCCAGTTCGATACCTTTGATTTTGATTTTGACTCCAACACGCTAGAGCGAATCTTTGTCAATATGACCTCACTGTCCACGCTTGACCTGTCGGGGGTGACGATCCAGAGTCAGGGAGATCAGGACTACACCTATATTTATGGCGATGGGTCGAATGAGAACATCACCGGCACGACCGGGCAGGATTCAATCTTTGGCAATTCCGGTAATGATACGCTGAACGGCGGCAATGGGGATGATACGATCCGGGGGGGGCTTGGCACCGACTCGATGATCGGCGGCGCGGGCACCGACCTGCTCTACCTTGCGAGCGACGGTTATGCGAGCGGCGTCAGTGTCAATCTGGGCGCCAACACCATTTCGGGCCCCGATACGATCGACGGGTTTGAGAATGTAACCGGCACCAACATCGCCGCGTCCGGGGACAATTTGACCGGTTCGACGGGTGCCAACCACATAATCGGTCTTGCGGGCGAAGACACGCTGAACGGTCTTGCCGGCGTGGACACGCTGGAAGGCGGCCTTGGCGATGACTGGCTGATCATCTCCGCAGCCTCCGATGCCAACGGTGCGAACGTTTTTGACGGTGGCGCGGACAGGGATACGCTCGATTGGCAAGGGCTCGGCGTTCTGACACTCCAAGACGACAGCTTGCTGTCGATCGAAGAGGTGGAGTTCGGCAACTTCGACACGGCGAACACTCAACAGGTTCGCGTCAACGCCGATCAATTCGGCGTCACAGGCCTTAGCACGACGCTGCACATCGACGGCTCCAACGGCGGCGGGAACGACTGGTTTGTCGTCTACACCAACGGCACCAGCGGCTTCGATGCCTCCGGCTTCACCTTCCAGGACTGGCAAGACGTCAATGACGATCGCCTCTACATTATCGAAGACGGCACCTACAGCGATGTGACCCTGACTGGCTCGTCAGGGAACGATTCGATCACTTCCTACTCGGGCGATGACACGCTTTTGGGTGGTCTTGGCGACGATACGCTGAACGGCAACACTGACAACGACGTGTTGAATGGTCAGGGGGGCGACGACTCGGTTATCGGCGGTTTGGGCAACGATTTGCTGACGGGCGGCGATAACAACGACACCCTGCGCGGCGGCGGTGACAACGACACGCTGGTTGGGGGTGAGGGCAACGACCTGATCTTCGGCGACGCCGGTATCGACACGGCCGGTTACTATAATGCCGATGGTGCCGTCACGGTCGATCTGTCGAACCTGGCAGCGCAGAACACCGGCGCCTGGGGCATCGATACTTTGTCGGGCATCGAGAATCTTCAGGGCAGCGCGACCTATGGCGATACGCTGACCGGCGATGCCAATGCCAACGCCATCTATGGCTACGGTGGCAACGACACCGTGAATGCGGGCGACGGCAATGACTCTGTCTACGGCGGCAACGGCCTGGACCAGCTTTACGGTGGTCTGGGCAACGACTCGATCCTCGGGTCGGGCGGCGATGATACCGTGTCGGGTCAGGGCGGCGACGACTGGCTTGAAGGCGGGTCTGCGAATGACGGCGTCTACGGCGGCGCGGATAACGACACGCTGCTTGGCGGTACTGGCAACGACACGCTGGCCGGTGGGTCCGGGTTCGACTATGCCCATTACCAAAACTCCACCGATGGGGTTCAGGTGCGGTTGGCGATCACCACGGCTCAGTTCGTCTCATCGAACCAAGGCACTGATACGATCTTCGGTGTCGAAGGTGTGGTTGGCTCCAACCACAATGACCGGTTGTTCGGAAACAACGCTGCCAACTACTTTGCTGCGGAAGATGGCGAAGACCGGGTCTATGGCGGTGGCGGCAATGACACCATGGATGGTGGCGCGGGCGGAAATGACTTCCTGAACTACTATTTCTCGTCTGATGGCGTGGACTTTAGCCTGGCCAATCAGGGAGCCTTCCAGTTCGTCAGCGCGAGCCAGGGATCTGACTATGCCTTCAACTTCGAGAACCTTCTTGGGTCTTCGAATGCCGATAATCTGTTCGGTGATGGCAATGCCAACGTCATTCAGGGCTATGCCGGCTCTGACAGAATCGAAGGCGCCGGTGGGGATGACTTTCTCAACGGCGGCGGCTGGGGGGACACAGTCCTTGGCGGCGACGGCGATGACACCGTCCTTGGTGACTATGGTGACGATTTGCTTGGTGGCGGAAACGACAACGACAACCTGGCAGGTGGGGCCGGCAACGACTCCATCTACGGTGGCGCAGGCGTCGACCAGATCAATGGCGGCACCGGTGCGGACATCCTGTATGGCGGAACCCAGGCCGACACGTTCGTCTATACGAACACCAGCCAGTCAACGATCGCCAACCGGGACATCATCCAGGATTTCGTCAGCGGCGTGGACGAAATCAACCTTGTCGGGATCGATGCCAACACCACCGTGGGCGGCAATCAGGCCTTCACCTATATCGGAAACGGCGCATTCTCCGGCATCGCCGGACAGCTGAATTGGGTGAACTTCGGCACCAC
>CBDUNP010000344.1:0-3640 GCA_965368605.1 uncultured bacterium
AGAGACCCGAATTATGTCCTTAATCGTGACCGGCAGCATCAGCATCGACACCATCGACACCCCCACCGGCAGCGCCAAGGAGGTGGTCGGCGGGTCGAGTATTTACTTCACCGCGGCGGCGAGCTTCTTCGGCGACATCCGCCTGGTCGGTGCGGTGGGCGAGGACTTCCCCGACAGTTTTGTTGACGTATTCCACGGCTTTAACGTCGATGTTGAGGGCCTGGAACGACGGAACGGCAGCAAGACCTTCCGCTGGCACGGGCGGTACCACGAGGACGTGAACCAGCGTGACACGGTGAGTGTGGAATTGAACGTGCTGACCGAGGCGCTGCCGCCGATCCCTAAGAGCTACGAAGACAGCAAGTACATCTTCCTGGCGGTGACGCACCCGGATAATCAGCTCAAGCTGTTGGACGCCTTCCCGCAACGCAAGCTCGTCGTCGCGGACACGATCGACCTGTATATCAACACGACGCGCGATCAGCTCCTGGAAGTTTTCAAGCGGATCGACGGGCTGATTATTAACGACTCCGAGGCGCAGATGCTCACCGGCGAGCCGAACGCGGTGGTCGCGGCGGACAAGCTGCTGGAGATGGGGCCGACGTTTGTGGTGGTGAAGAAGGGCCAGCACGGCGCGATCCTCAAGCACCCCGACGGCGTGTGTGTCCTGCCGGCGTACCCGGCGAAGACCGTGATCGACCCGACCGGCGCGGGCGACAGCTTCGCAGGCGCGTTCATGGCACACCTTGCCAGCACGGATGACACGTCGTTTGACTCGCTGAAGACCGCGATGGCGTACGGGACGACGGTCGCGAGCTTCACGATCGAGGCGTTCAGCGTCGAGCGGCTGCAGCAGATCAAGCGGGCGGACATCGATGCGCGGTTTGCCGAGTTCACCTCGATGCTCAAGATCGATCAGTAGTAACGGGCCGCCATGGATAATCAAACCAACATACGCTGGGGCATTCTTGGCTGTGGGGATGTCTGTGAGGTCAAGTCCGGGCCGGGCTTTCAAGACGCGGACGGCAGCGCGCTGACGATGGTGATGCGCCGGACGCCGCTGATGGCGGAAGACTTCGCGACGCGGCACGGCGTGCCGAACTGGACCGGGGATGTCGATGACCTGATCGAGGACGAGGACGTGGACGCGGTGTATATCGCGACACCGCCGGGGTCGCATTGCGAGTATGCGTTGAAGGTGTGTGCGGCGGGGAAGCCCTGCTATGTCGAGAAGCCGATGGCCCGGAGCGGTGCGGAGTGCGACCGGATGGTCAAGGCGTTTGCCGAGGCGGGCGTGCCGTTGTTTGTGGCATACTATCGGCGGGGTTTGCCACGGTTCCTCAAGGCGAAAGAACTGATTGATAGCGGCGCGCTGGGGGAGATCAAAAAAGTCCGTTATGAATGGGAAGGCGTTGCGGACCCGGACAGGCACCCGGGCTGGCGCGTCGATGCTCAGCAGGCGGGCGCGGGGCTGTTTCTGGACCTGGGTTCGCACACGCTGGACATCCTGGATTTTCTACTGGGGCCGTTGCAGGATGCGCAAGGCGAGGCGCGGAACGCGTCCGGGCTGTACGAGGTCGAGGATCAGGTTGACCTACAATTCAATCTAAACGGCGGCGCGGCGGGCCACGCCACGTGGAACTTTGTCGGGAAGCAACACACGGACCTGATCACGATCGAGGGCGCATCGGGCACGCTTAGCCTGTCCACGTTCGGCAATGAGCCGGTCCGGTTGCAGACAGGCAACGAAGAAGAAACCTTCGACCTGCCGAACCCGAAGACGGTTCACGGACCGTTGATTCAGACGATCGTGGATGCGTTGCGTGGTAAGGGACACTGCCCGAGCACGGGCGAAAGCGCGGCGCGGACGTCACACGTCATGGACATCGCGCTGGCGGGTTACTACGGCGGGCGCGGAGATGACTTCTGGAACCGGGCAGAGACCTGGCCCGGGCGGGCGTAATTTTTCTTTGGATTTTGCTTTACAAAGAGTCTGACGCGCGTAGTATTATTAGTAACAACTCGATTCGACAGGGTGCGGGTCCGCAGCCGATACGCCATTCTTGATTCATTATTCCTTTTGATCCGCCCCCTCTGATTAGCCCGACGGGTGTTCCGCCGGGTCCGCTGTGGGTCCGTGCTTATTCTTAGCAGGCGGAAACCATTTCACGCAGCGGATAGACCCGTTCACCGCGGTGCGCGATCGTTGCGCCGCCCTTTCGCGAGCGAGGCAGATGATGAATCAACCGGACACGATCGACCTGACCGAACCGAAGCGCACGTTCCCGCAGTGGATCGCGGACCACAACCCGTTTTTTCTCATCAGCGGGGTGCTGATGCTGGCGGGGTGCTACATGATTACGCACTCGGTGCACGACGACCCGGACGTGGTCTGGCCGATCGTCGGGCTGGTGGCGGTGTTTAACGTGTACGAGTTCATGGTCATCGGGCTGGCGACTTACCTGGGGCGCAGGCGGGTGTACTACCGGGACGCGGGGTTTTTGCTGTTTCTGGAGGTGTTGCTGCTCAGCGACGTGGGGCATTCCTACAACGAGCTGATTCTCAAGAGCGTGCCGATCGGGCTGGTGGTCAGTGCGGTGGCGCTTGGGCTGGCGGCGGTCAAGGTGCATCTGATCAGCCGGGGGCTTGGGCTGCGGATCACGAAGACCGGGGCGTGGATGCTGTCTTCGGTGATCGCGTTGCTGTTTGTGGTGCCGATCCTGTTCCGTCAGTTGATGAAGGTGGAGCTGGCCCATGAGAGTCAGTTTTATGCGGCGTGGTGGGTGGTCGGGGCGATCCCGTTGGTGGTGACGCTGACGCAGCCTTGGTTTCGGCGGTGCTCCAGCCGGGACCCGGGGCTGGCGACACTGCGGAAGTGGGTGGCGGGGTTATTGATCGTGGTGCCGATCGGGTCGCTGCTGCTGCATCTGCGCACGGCCCACTATGTCGATGACCGGTCGATCGAGGTCTACAACTTTTCGCCGGTGATCCTGGGGCTGGTGTCGGCGTGGATCGTTCGGTGGTCGCGCCGATTCACGATTGAGGAAGTCGTCGCCACGGCGTTCGTGTCCGGCACGATCGCGGTCATGTTGTCTATCGCGTTCCCGAACACGCTGGTCACGCCGCTGCTGCCGGACGGTTACGGGGTGCTGTCGCCGTTACGGCTGGTGCTGGTGGTGACGGCGTTGCAGTTCGGGTACCTCTGGTGGTGGCGTGGGGCGTGGCTGTGCCTGCCGGCGGCGGTGGGTTTGCTGACGACCGCGGGGCTTGGGCACAACGTGCCGACGATCCGGCGAACGATCCGACAGGGGCTTGATCTACTTAGAAAAGTGATCGACGCCCTGTTCCCGAGCACGACGTTCGGCTGGGGCGTGCTGGCGGTCGTGGCGTCGTTTGTGTTCCTGATGATCGGGGCGACGGCGAGCCTGGTGACCCGGACGGCCAAGGCCGAGAAACCGACCGGCTGACCCGCTACAATACGCCCCGCCACGGCGACGTGACCCCCGGTGGGGTGCCAGAGTGGTCGAATGGACTGGTTTTGAAAACCAGCGTACGGTTCGCCGTACCGTGGGTTCGAATCCCACCCCCACCGCTTTGATCCGGATTCCTTGTCAGGTTCGGTTCACCTCAGATTTATGTG
>CBDUNP010000345.1:0-3633 GCA_965368605.1 uncultured bacterium
ACGCCGATCTGTTTCGAGGACGCGGTGGGGCGGGTAGTTAATCGTCTGGTCTATCAGAACGACGGGCGCAAGCGGGCCGACCTATTGATCAACCTCACGAACAGCGCGTGGTACCCCGGCAGCGCCCAGCAAACCCAGCAGCTACAGATCGCCACGATCCGCTGCATCGAGAACCGCGTCCCGATGGCCAGGAGCGTCAACGGCGGGATCAGCGGGTTCGTCGATTCGGTGGGCCGGGTTGGGCCGGTCGTGGAAGTGGGGGGGCAGGCCCAGTGGGTCGACGGCTTCGCGACACACAAGCCCCGCCTGGATACCCGGCTTACCCTTTACGGCACGCTCGGCGATCTCCCGGCTGGGTGTTTGGCGATCCTCACCGCACTCCTGCTCGTATGGGGTAAGATAGTCCCCCTAAAGATCAGGGACTGACTCCACGCACCCAAGCATCGCTCCGGCCAAGACGGCTTTAGCCGTCGTCTCGCCAGAATAAAACAACTATATAGAACCACATTCCCGCCGAACCAAGGAACGCCATCGTGAACCGACGCCAACCTCGCCTGCTCCCGCACACATTGATTGCCTGCTGCCTCGCCGTCATGGTGGGGGTGCTGGCTTTGCCGACCCCCGGGATTGCCGCCAACGAATCGGGTGCTGATAAGCCCGTACCCTCGCTGCTGGAACTACGCGAAAGCGCGATCCGGATCATCCAGGCGGCCGCGCGTGATGAAGACCCGTTTTTGCGAGCCAACGCGATCGAGGCGATGCAGCGCGTGCCCAGCCGGGCTCTGCCGTTGGCGCAGATCGGTCTGGATGACGAGCACCCGGTCGTGCGTTTCACGTCGCTGGTGACCATCGGAAAGATGCGTCTGTTGGAGTTGGGGCCCGCCGCGGTGCGTTCCACGCAAGACCCGGACCCCTCTGTCCGTGCCGCTGCGATGTACGCCGCTCAGCGTTGTAATCAGGAAGTCGATATCAGTGAGATGGCCCAGATGCTCGCGGGGCCGAACCCCTCGGTCCGCAGCAACGTGGTCATGCTGCTTGGGCTGATGGGCGACCCCAGCGCGCTGCCCATGATCGACGCGATGGCCAAGATCCCCATGCCCAATCAGCGTGTTGATAAGCTCCGCCAGGCGATCGTGCGGGTGCAGTTCGCGGAGGCGCAGTTCATGTTGGGGGATCAGGACGCGATCAGCCCGCTGCGGGCGGCGGCGTTTTCCGAGTTTGATGAAGTCCGAGTGCTGGCCGTCACCATGCTCGGCCGGCTTCGGGACGTCTCGGCCGAGACCGCGCTGATGGCGATCATCGAACGCCGGGACCAGCCCATCGAGCTTCGGCTCGCCGCGGTCGAGGCGGTGTCCCACATTAGTGGCCGGGCGGCGATCAAGCAGTTGCTCGAGCAGTCCGGCTTTGTGAATCAGGCCTGCGGGTCCGATAACCCCGTGCTGCGGTCCCAGGCCGTCATCACGGCGGGGGCCCTGGATTCGGCCCGGACACGCATTTATGGCGAGCTGTTGCCGTCTGACCCGCCTTATATCTGGCGTCTTTTCGAAGATAAGACCCTGGTGGCGACGATGAGCGAGCTGATGGCTGACCCGCATCCTCAGGTCAAGCTCTCCGCCGCCGCCGCCGTGCTCCGGGCCCAGCCAAACTGAGAATCCGCCCTGACAGCCCCGAGCCCGGTTTGCCGCCGTCCAATGGTTGACAAACCCAGCCCTGCAAGTAGATAATGTTCGTCCGAGTGGGGCCTGCTGCCTCACCCCCGTGGTAACCTAGTTGTTCCTTTATCTCGCTTTGAGAGGATGTTCCATTGAGTCCCCTGACCAAGATCCTCGTGGTTTTTGTGACCGTCATGTCTGTCCTGCTCGTTGCTTTGGTTGTGCCTTATGTGGCTCAGACCGAGGACTACGCCAGCCAGATCACCACCCTCAAATCCAAAGTCGCCGCCGCTGAGAACAGCGCTCGCGTCGCCGAGCTTGAGAAGTCGGCCGTGCTCGAGGGTGACTCCAAGGAAGCCGCTCTGCTGAACCAGCGCGTGACTTCGCTGACCAAGGAAATGAATCAGCTTCGCGAGCAGGCCGCCCAGGCCAACAGCAACGTCCTGCAGGGCGAACGCAAGCTGGCTCAACTCGAAGCCGAGCTGTCCCGCCTTTCCGCCGCTGCGGTTCAGGATGCGGACCTGCTGACGCTGACCACCGCGGACCTCAAAGACACCCGTCAACAACTGGTCGACGCTCAAACGAAGCTCGTTCAGCTTGGCGACCGCAACAACGAACTGGAAAGCCAGCGTGACAGCCTGAACCGTCAGGTCCGCCGGATCGGCGAGCAGATGGTCAGCCTGGAGCAGGACAACATCTCCCTGCGTGACTCGCTGGCGAAGGTGCCCCCGCAGTACCGCTCGGACCTGAGCACGGGTGACACCGCGACGACCCCGATCGAGTCCAACGTCGCCATTGCTGGCACGATCACCATCGTCGAGAACTCAGCGGGCACGCAGCTCGTTCAGGTCGACGTCGGCTCCAAGGACGGCGTCCAGGAGAACATGAAGTTCCTGGTCCACCGCAACGACAACTACGTCGGCACGCTTGTGGTTGACCGTGTCGAGTCCGCCATCGCCGCCGGCCGCATGACCCTGTCCAACGGGCAGGTCGTCGCGGGTGACCAGATCTACACCGGCCCTTATTGATCGATCGCCGCCGTACTCGGACAGGCTTTTCCTAATTTGCACACAACCCCGCCACGACGCGGGATGCTCGGGAGTATTCAGACATGGCAGATTCCGCTTCTAGTGAAGGCATCTATACCTCGCTGGTGTTCGTCGCCTTCTTGGCCCTGCTCGCCGGCGTCGGCTACGTCTGGTACCGCGGGTTCACGGTCTTCGGCAACGCCACCTGGTTCCTGCCGGGCTGACCTCTTCGGACACCACAAAACACCCCCGAAGCCCACGTTCATTGAGCGTGGGCTTTTTCTTTGAGTGTGCCCCTTTGATTCCTTTCTCCCGATTCCGATAAAACTCAATCCCAAGACCACTAATCACCGATGAACAGCCTATATGTGGGGTTGCGTTGCCCCCGCCGTGCGTCCACTGCGCACAATCACGGCGATTGGATACAATCGTGCCCGACCCGGATCAATATCCGACCTCACCGGGCGACAGGGGCCTTGGCGTTTGAATCTTGATACCCTCTTAAGCTGGTTTTCCGTCGACATGGGGATCGACCTGGGCACGTGCAACACGCTGGTGTGCGTGCGCGGCGAGGGGATCGTGCTGAACGAACCCAGCGTTGTCGCCGTCCGCAAGGGCACCAATCAGGTCCTCCAGAACGGCAACGCCGTGGGCTGGGTCGCCAAGGAGATGCTCGGCAAGACGCCCGGCAGCATCACGGCCATCCGCCCGCTCAAAGACGGCGTCATCAGCGACTTCCAGATCACCGAGGCGATGCTCGGGTACTTCATCCGCAAGGTCAACGGCAAGCGGCCGTTCGTCAAGCCCCGCGTCGTCATCGCCGTGCCCTCGGGCATCACGGCTGTGGAGAAGCGGGCCGTCCTCGATTCCGCCGAACGGGCCGGGGCCAGGCGTGTCTTCCTCGTTGAAGAACCCATGGCCGCAGGCATCGGCGCCAACCTGCCGATCGTCGA
>CBDUNP010000346.1:0-3618 GCA_965368605.1 uncultured bacterium
CGACCATGCCGACTGTTGTACCTGAACCGCGACACGATCCGATCCGATTGGCTGTCTTGGTCAGTGGCGGGGGGACGACGCTGGTGAACCTGGCGGAGAAGATCGCGGCGGGTGAACTGCGGGCCGAGCTGGCGGTCGCGGTCTGCTCGAATCAGGCGGCCTACGACAAACTCACCGCCAAAGGGTTGGGGCTGCCGGTGCATCTGGTATCGCGCAAGGACCACGCTGATACCGCCTCGTTTTCCCAAGCCGTATTTGAGATTATCCGGGGTGCGGACGTGGACCTGGTCTGCCTGGCGGGGTTTTTGTGTCTGCTGTCGATCCCGGATGAGTTCAATCATCGGGTCCTGAACATCCACCCGGCCCTGCTCCCCGCGTTCGGGGGCCAGGGCATGTACGGGCATCACGTCCACGAAGCCGTCATCGCCAACGGCTGCAAGGTGAGTGGCTGCACCGTCCACTTCGCCGACCAGACCTACGACACCGGCCCGATCCTCGTGCAACGCGCCTGCCCGGTGATGGACGATGACACACCCGACACCCTGTCGGCCCGGGTCTTTGCCGAGGAATGCCTGGCCTACCCGGAGGCGATCCGCATGATCGCTCAAGGTGGCATCAACATCGACGGCCGGGCCTCCAAGCGCCAGTAAGCCTCTTCACGAATCAATAAAAATGCAGTGAGGCATGAGTTTGAACTCACACCTCACTGCACTTGGGAGAAGCAGAAGCTGAAGGCCTGTCAGTGTTATCCGTGCCGTCTTCGCCCGGCGATGGCCAGGGTGCCGAAGGCGATCAGGCCCAGGGTCGCGGGCTCGGGGACGAGGGTCGCGTCGGCGGCGGCGGTGAGTTCCGCGCCGTCGGTGCTGTCCAGGCCCAACGAAGCCAGCACGCCGGTCAGGTCGATATCACTGGTCGTTTGATCTTCATAGATCGTGCCGTAGATCACCAACGCAGCCAGGAGCGTGCCGCGGTTCTGGGCGTGCCAGAGGTCACCGGAGTGCAACTGGTTCCAGTTGGCCTCTTCCCAGGCGTCGCCGACCGGGGCGATCTTTGTGACGTCGCCGCCGAGTTCGGCATCGAGTGAGGCCTTGAGCTGGTCGTAGCCGCTGCGCAGCTCGGCCTGCATCTCCGAGGGGCCGCCGGGGTAGATCGGCGAACCACCGGTGTAGAACGCATGGCCCGGGCCGCGTGCCCAGGTTTCGTAGAGCACGGGGAGGACCCCGGCGCTACGGGTCTGGGCGACATTCAGCAGGTCGACCACGTCGTCCTTGGACTGCTCCAGGCTTGCCGGGAAGGATGGCGAACCGGTGAAGGCCTGTGTCAGCTTGGTCGAGTGCTCCTGCATCACGATGTAGTCCCAATCCTGGTCGAAGGGGATCGACGTGAAGATCGGGTTGGTGTTGTTCGCGACGTGCCAGTTGATGGATTGTCCGCTGGCTGCGGCGCTCTGGACAAACGGGGTTTCCTGGCCGGCGGCGGTGGCGATGTCTATAAAGAGATCGTTCACCGAACGTGTGCTGCCGGCCCCGAACGTGAAGCTGTTGCCGTAGAAGATGACATGCAGGGGCGCGGCTTCCACAGCCGGCACCGCCGCGAGCGTTGCCACGCCCAGCATGCCAATGAGTGTATTCTTAAAACGCATGATCAATCGCCTCCAAAGTTAATGATTGAGGTCTGTGGTTGAACCTGAATCGTCGGGTTAAGTGAACGCCCGGGCAGGCGTATCACCCACGGCGACGGCCCAGGACCAGCAGGCCGGAGGCGGCGAGCAGCGACAGCGAGGCGGGCTCGGGGACGACGTCTACCTGCATCAGGCCGATGTAGTAGAACCCGTTGCCGTTGTCGTTATTGGGGCCGGGGGCCACGTCGATGAAGATCTCGTTGTTGGCGTCGGGGGTGATGCCGGAGAGCTTGAGGACTTCGGTGTTGTTGTTCGAGGCGTCCAGCACGCCGCTCAACGAGTTAAGCCCGGTGACGTCGTAGGCGGTATCGCGGGTGTCGGTCACGGTCTGCCTGGAGGCGAAGAAGGTGAAGTCGTAGGTCTTGGAGGGGTCCAGGTTGAAGAGCTTGAACTGGCCGGTCGGGTCGGCGTCGGCGCCGGCGAAGGGGGTGGTGTGGCCGAAGAAGTAGTCGTCGGTCGCCGAGACGGGGTAGGCCGCGGCGTCGCCGGCGGGGGCTTCGGAGCCGAGCTGCGAAGGCTCGCCCGCGATGAACAGGGTATCGGTGATCTCGAAACCGGTGCCGGTCAGGTTGTTGTTGCTGTCGAATGTGGCGAACAGGATGCCGGTGGCGGGGACGACGTTGTTCCAGCCAGGGTTGGTCTGAAGGTCGGTCCGGCCGAAGTCGAACAGAAGCGTTTCGGCGTCTGCTGCCTGCGACAGGGTCAGGGAAGCGGTGGCGGCCAGAAGAAGTGAAGTCGTGAAACGGGTCATCGTAAAGTCCTCCCAAGTGAAAAGAAAACATGAGGCGCGGTCCACACGGCCACGCCAGTGATTGAGTTGTCTGATCCGGCCTGCTTTTCTCGCAAGGCCTTACCCCTGTGTATCTGCCCCGACGGTCGATGCCGGGTTACGACTTGTGCTGGTTCTCATCTATGTCAATTGCATCCCGTCGGGCTGAACCCGCACGGGGACGCCAGTCGGGACGCCGGTGGTCTGATTGATTTCCAGAGTGGCAGGTAGCAGCCGACGGATCGGCGATTTGGCCCGGCCGCCGATGGCACTAAGCATCCACGAGCCTGCCTCGTAGCCGAGTTCTTCGGTCGGCTGACAGACCGCGGAAAGCATCGGGTTGGCCTGGCGGCGCATCCGCCCGTCGTCAAACCCGAGCACGGAGAGCTGGCCCGGCACCGAAAGGCCCGCGGCCTGTGCCCGCGAAAGCGCACCGATGGCGGGGTACGGGTCGGTAAAGAAGATCGCGGTCGGCGGCTCGCGCTTGCTGAGTAATTCGTTCAGTGCCGCCACGCCGCCCTCGGGGGTCGGGTCGACACGCACGACCAAAGACTCATCAAACTCGATCTCGCGGTTTTTCAGGGCCCGTCGGTAGCCCGCGTAGCGGTCTTCGTGGTCGTGGTCGGTGAACGGGGGCATCGCCAGGCCGATGCGTTCGTGGCCAAGGTCGATCAGGTGTTCGACGGCACGTTCGCTGGCGTCAAGGGTGTCGCAGCAGACGTAAGCGACGTTGAGCTCTTCAAAGCGTTCCGCGATGGTGACACTGGGGAAGCCTTCCGCTGCGATGTCCAGGCAGAGCCGACGGTTATTTGAGCCCGGGGGGATGATGACGCCGTGCAAGCCGCGTGACTGGAAGAACGCGGTGTGGCTCTCGGCCTCATTCATATCGCGGGTGACATCGACGAACTGGACATCCAGCCTTGCGGCGTGGAGGCCGCGTCGTATGCCGTTCAGCAGCAGGCAGTCATAAAGATTCAGGGCGCGGTGGTTGTCCACCACCAGGCCGACGCAGCACTTGTGCCGGGACGAAACGGGCATGGCGTAGCCGGCCTCGTTGGCGGCCAGAGCGACGCGCCGGCGGGTCTCTTCGCTGATATCCGGGTGATTCTTCAAGGCTCGCGAAACGGTCGCGGCTGACACGCCGGTCTTCTGGGCTATTTCTCGTACA
>CBDUNP010000347.1:0-3612 GCA_965368605.1 uncultured bacterium
CAGCTCCCCCAGCTCTTCGCCGGTTTTGGCATCGAGGGTGGGTTTATCTGGCGCGGCACGAACCTGCTGGGCAAGCGTCATATCCTCTGGACCGGTGCGGACGGCACGGAGCTGCCTTGCTACCGGTTTGGGATCACCGGGTATTGCACGTATCCGTTTCTGGTCCGCCGTTCGGCTGACAAGGAACTCTATACGTTTGATCTTGAGAAGCACCAGAAGTACCTGCGTGACTTTATTGATCTGGAGTCTGCGGACACGGAGATGGACCCGATCCTCCTGTTCGACGGCGGCGACCACCTGGAATGGGACCGCGACGACTACAAGTGTTTGATGGATTCCGCTGATGGGGGCACGCTCCCGTGCGAGATTGTTCATTCGTCGCTGGATGCGTATCTGGATGATATGCTCGCGCAGAAAGACAAGATCACGACCCGGGTCTCTGGTGAGTTGCGTGAGCCGGGCCTCAGCCAGGCCGATCAGGATTACCAGTGGGTGATCCCCGGGGTGTTGTCCAGCCGGGTGTGGATCAAGCAGTCGAATGCGGCCTGTGAGAACCTGTTGTGTCAGTGGGCGGAGCCATTCACTGCGTTTGCGCACCATCTGCTGGGCCGGGAGTATCCCGCGGGGTTCCTGGACGTGGCCTGGAAGTGGCTTATCAAGAACCACCCGCACGACTCGATCTGTGGCTGCAGCATCGACGAGGTGCATGAGGCGATGAAGTTCCGCTTTATGCAGTGTCAGCAGATCGCTGAACGTCAGACCGTGGACGCCTTGATGGCGATCGGCTCGCAGATCAAGGGCGACATCCCCAAAGACGAGGTGCGCGTTGTCCTGTTTAACCCCGCGCCTAAGCCTTTTGAGGAAACCGTCGAAGTCTTGTTGGAAGTCCCCAAGGAGTGGGGCACGTTCAATGAGTTCTTCGGGTATGAGCCCAAGCCGGCGTTCCGGCTGTACGACTCGGACGGCAACGAGATCCCGTATCAGCGTCTGGGCCAGACCAAGGACAAGTCGCGTTACCGCACCTGGCCTAAGCGTTTTTCCGCCGGCTGGGACATTACCGAGGTCCGCGTGAGCATCCCCGTGTCGATCCCGGCGATCGGTTACACCACGCTTACCCTGAAAGAGGGCGAGAAGAGCGAGGACAAGCCGCCGTTTTATTCCGCAGCGCTCACGACCCGCCACCCCAGCACCCCCGGCATGGCGACCAGCGAACGCTCGATGGCCAACGAACACCTAAGCGTTCAGATCGAGTCCAACGGATCGCTGACGCTGACCGACAAACGCACCGGCGAGACCTACGACCGGCTGGTGACCTACGAAGACATCGCCGACATCGGGGACGGCTGGTTCCACGGCCCGGCGGTCAACGACCAGGCCTTTACGTCCACCGCGAGCGCTGCCGAGGTCGCCCTGATTCACGACGGCCCGATGCTTACGACTTTCCGCGTCCGGACCACGTTGCGTGTGCCCAAGCGTTTTGACCGCAAGGACAACACGCGCACGGACGAGCTGACCGACGTGGTGATTGATAGCCGGATCAGTCTCCGGCCCGGCAGCGATCGTCTGGAGATTGAGACGTCCGTCGATAACACCGCCGAGGATCACCGCCTGCGGGTGCTCATGCCCTCCGGTGCGAAGACAGATACCTACATCAGCGACACGCCTTTCGATGTCGTCGAGCGCAAGATCGCTTTGCGGGAAGACAACCACATCTATCGCGAGCTCGAAACCGAGACCAAGCCGCAGCAGGGCTTCACCGCTGTGTTCGATAAGAGCCGGGGGCTGGCTGTCGTGAGTACCGGGCTCTACGAAACCGCGATCCGCGATCAGGCCGAGCGCCCGCTTGCGTTGACGCTGCTGCGTGGCACGACCAACACGCCTTACACCCACGGCGAGCCCAACGGTCAGGTCCTGGGCAAGCACACCTTCCGCTATTGGATTGTTCCGCTGACGGGTGAGCCTGATCGGGCGAAGTTCTTTTCGTATGCCGACCAGATCGCTGCGGGCGTCCGTGTGGCCCATGTCCGCGCTGATGACATCACCCGATACCGCGAGTTTGACAACATCCTAGCACCGTCCGGCAGCCTGATGTCGGTAGAAGCGCCGGCGGTCTTGACCAGTCTCCGCCAGGTCGGCCGGGCCACTGAGTTACGGGTCTTTAATCCGACCCACAAGCAGGTCACGAGCACGCTGAGTTCGTCGTTTGGCATCGACTCGGCTGAGTACGTCGATTTCGAGAGTCATCAGGCCGGGGAAAGCCTCTCGGTCGACGGCGGGAGGGCGGTGCAAATCACGCTGGGGCCCAAGCAGATCCGGACGGTGAGTATGGTTCTTACGAATACACCTGCCTAGGCCGGGTGCGTCTGGAGAGAAAAAGTGGAAAACCCTGTTTTTAAGGCAATAAAAGGGATTTTTGGGGCAGATTATGGTTGACGATCCGGAGTCATCAGGTACAATGCATACACTAAATACGGAAGTGTATTCGCGTAAGGTGATTCGATTTTCGTAGGCTTGGAGGAATGTTTGGGGTGGAGACCTCATTTCATTATCGGACTGGGATCATTCCGGTTCGCAATACCCCCAGCCTTATTGACTGTGCCGCGTTCAAGTGGCTTATTTACGTGACAGGGAGCGGAGCCAGACCCGTTCATCGTGATTCGGATACGGGGCCTGCCCATGTGGTGGGGCCAGCGGGTTCGAGGGTGGCTGGTAGATGGGTTCGCTTCTTTGGAGGAGTAGGGGGCAGATCGCTCTCACGATACCGCGTCTTAACCGTCGCACTAAGGTTCGTCATTAGACAAAGGATCTACACATGAGCAACCGTCTTAAGAACATCGTCGCCGGTGCCGCCGCACTCGCGTTGACCGTGACCGCTTCGCACGCCGCGATCATCAACGTCGATATCCATGCCCCCAGCGCTGCGGAGATCAACGACGACGCGGCGCTCGCCAACGCGACGATCATCGACCTGCTGGTGGATTCCGAGGGCGACCTGCTGCTGTCTTATGAGATCAACCTCAGCACGACCGGCACGATCTATAACCACTTCCTGGAAGAGCCTAACGACGAAGCGCCCAACGCCGGCGCGATCCTGACCTTCCCCGCGCTTGGGGCCGA
Organism: uncultured bacterium; assembly: GCA_965368605.1. Classification (GTDB taxonomy): domain Bacteria; phylum Planctomycetota; class Phycisphaerae; order Phycisphaerales; family Phycisphaeraceae; genus JAJRRS01. The sequence goes on from CBDUNP010000347.1 coordinate 3,118, forward strand.
CTCGCACGTTGCTTTCGGGACTCCCCTGGGGGGCGACCTGTCCAGCCCAAGCGGTTCGTTCCCGCTGTCGGTCGGTGGGCCTTTGGCCCCCGTGGCACACAACGGTTTGGTCACGCGCATCACCGTCCTTAACGACGCCGCCGCTACGATTGACGGCTTCATCTCGATCAGCACAGATGGTGTGACTTCGACCATCATTGATTTCGAGACCCTGAACCTCCCGGGCGATCTTAACAGCGACGGGTTCGTTGGCATCGACGACCTGAACCTTGTCCTGAGCAATTGGAACCTGAACGTCCCGCCCGCTAACCCATTGGCGGACCCCTCCGGCGATAACTTCGTCGGCATCGACGACCTCAACGAAGTCCTGGCCAACTGGAACACCGGGACGCCCCCGGCCGCCGGCGCTGCGGTGCCAGAGCCCGCGACGATGGGTCTGTTAGCCTTGGGCGGACTCATGGCATTGAAGCGGCGGGCCTGAGTGAGGGCTTAAGT
>CBDUNP010000348.1:0-3583 GCA_965368605.1 uncultured bacterium
CCCAGGAAGTGGCAGGTGCTGCCGGCGATGACCATGAGGTGCCAGACGGTGTGGAAGTAGCGGACGCGGTGGTCGTAGTGGAAGAAGACGATCCCGAGGATGTAGCAGAGCCCGGCGGCGAGCAGCCAGAACATCATGTCCCAGGGCAGGGTGAGGAAGGCGAACGCGGGCAGGAGGCCGAGGACCAGGTAAAGCTTTGTCGAGACGGTGCCCGAATGGACCTTGTGAACAAAGGCGACCTTCGAGACGAAGCCCAGCAAAGCGATCCCCCAGATCAGCACATGCAGAATCCACCAGGGGCCTTCGCGGAAGTGCGACAGCGCAATCGGGGTGTATGACCCGGCGATGAAGAGGAAGATGACCGCCTGGTCGATGATGCGCATCGTGTGGCGGGTGCGTGGGCGACGCAGCGCGTGGGAGAGGGTGGACGCGGTGTAGGCGGCGATGAGGGTGGCGGCGTAGATCGCACAGGAAGAAATCTGCCAGGCCCCGCCGTGGGTCGTGGCGGCGAGGATAATCAGGACGGCGGCGGCCAAACTGCACACCAGCCCCAGGCCGTGCGTGACCGCGTTCATCGATTCTTCTTTACGGTCGATCCGCCGATGGACGCTTCGGGCCTGGCGCTGGATGTCCTCGTCTGACCGGTGCCAGGACGAAGGCACCCAGAACATTATCGTGGACCATTGCGACATACCTAGGCATTCTAGGCTCGGTGCCCTAACAAAGATAACCGTCACGGCAAGCGCAAGTGAATCAAATCACGCCCTCACGGCAGGAGAGGCCGATATGCGTTTTTTTAATCGGCTCCACCCGATCAGCGTCGTGCTTATCGGGGGACCGCGCCGAGGCCGGGGTCACGGCAGAGCTCGCCTGGGGGGTTCAGTTGATCGACTTTTTCCATCGTCTCGCCGCTGAGTTTGATGTCTGCCGCACCCAGGTTGTCCTTCACCTGATCGACGGTCCGTGGGCCGATGATGGCGCAGGTGACGCCGGGGACGTGCAGGCACCAGGCGATGGAGAACTGGCTGCTGGTGATCTGGTGTTCGTCGGCGAGCGCGTCGACGGCTTCCATCAGGGGCCACTGTGACGCGGGGAAGTCGGTCTTGCCGGTGGACTCGTACCAGGAGCCCTTAGGGAACTGATGACCACCACGGGTGTACTTGCCGGCGAGTCGGCCGCGCGCCAGCGGTGCCCAGACAATCGTCGCGATGTCGTAGCGCAGACAGAACGGGAGGACTTCTTTTTCGATCCGCCGGTCGATGATGTTAAACGGCGGCTGCTCGACGTCGAAACGCACGGTGTTGAGGCGCTCGGCGATGAAGTGCGCCTCGGCAAGTTCCCAGGCGGGGAAGGTGCTGCTGGCGGCGTAAAGGATTTTGCCCTGCTTCACCAGATCATCCAGTGCGCGCAGCGTCTGGTCGATCGGCGTGTCGGGGTCGGGGCGATGGATGTGATACAGGTCGATGCGGTCGGTCTTGAGGCGTTTGAGGGATTGCTCGACCTCGCGAACAATGTGCCAGCGGTGGTTGCCGGCGTCGTTGACATGGTCGGAGCGTCGGCCGTGGACCTTGGTGGAGAGGACGACCTGGTCGCGCTTGCCCGCCTGCTTAAGCCAATCACCGATGATGGACTCGCTTGCGCCGTCGTTATAGACGTTGGCGGTATCAATAAAGTTGCCACCGGCGTCGGCGTAGGCATCGAGGATGCTGGCGGACTCGCCGGCGTCGGTGCGTTTGCCGAAGTTCATCGTGCCGAGGCAGATCGGCGAGACTTTAACGCCGGTGCGGCCGAGGATGCGGTAGGTCATTGGTTATCTCCATAGGTAATATTTGCTTCTACTGGATTATGGTAGCGATAAAATTAAGCAGACCTATACAAATGAGTCACCACAATAAGCCTTGGTCCTTAAGCACGAGCGTGGCTATGGTTCCTAGAATCAAAAAAAACACACTTAAGATCGCTAAACACAAATGGAGGTGCCACATGATCCGCCTTAACAACGGGGACTTGGCAAATCGCTGGCTCATATACTTACTGGGAGGTTCCATTGCACAAAACCGCATGCCAAATATCGCGCAAACGAGAATTGCAAAGCAAACAAGAAAAAACACAGCATTTATCCCTTAACTAGCCTCCAACGGAATTCAGTACCTACCCCCGCAGCGCCGCGCTATCCCGCGCCCCGAGGTTCTGGAAGATCTGTCTTGTCGCGTTGGACTGGTTGAGGGTGTAGAAGTGGATGCCGGCGACGTGGTGGTCCAGGAGGTCGCGGCATTGTTCGGTGGCCCAGTGGATGCCGACGCGTTTGACGGCTTCGGCGTCGTCGCCTGCGCGCTGGATGGAGCGGAGCAGCGGCGCGGGGAAGCGGGAGCCGGCGGAGAGCTCGGCCATGCGGTTCATGCCCTTGGCGCTGACGATGGGCATGATGCCGGCGACGATGGGGACATTGATGCCGGAGAGTTCGCAGCGCTCGCGGAAGTCGTAGAAGTCGTGGTTGTCGAAGAAGAGCTGGGTGCAGATGTAGTCTGCGCCGGCATCGACTTTTTGTTTGAGGTAGTCCATCTCCGTGAGGCGGTTGGGCGTGCCGGGGTGTCCCTCGGGGAAGCCGGCGACACCGATGCCGAAGCCCCGGCCGTCGGAGCGCTTGTCCAGATGCGGGCTGTTGAAGTCCTTGATGAAGCGGACGAGGTCGGCGGCGTGCTGGAAGGCGTCGTTGGCTTTGTCGTAATTGGCCAGGTCGCGCGGGGGGTCGCCGCCGAGGGCGAGGATGTTGCAGATGCCGTGCTCGGCGTAGCGGGCGAGGATGGATTGGATGTCGGCCTGCTGGTGGCAGACGCAGGTCAGGTGCGGGATCGTGGTGACGCCCAGCTCCAGCCGGGTGCGGACGACCAGGTCGTGGGTGAGGTCGCGGGTCGAGCCGCCGGCCCCATAGGTGACCGAGACGAAGGAGGGCTTGAGCGGGGCGAGCTCACGGATGGCGTGGTACAGCCGATCGGAGGACTCGGGGGTCTTCGGGGGGAAGAACTCAAATGAGAACGTCGGGGAGCTTGCCTGAAATATGTCCGTAATATGCATTGTTACTATCCTAGCATCGACCCCCCACTCTCGGAAACACCCCCGGAAACAGCCCCGGAAACAGTCCCGCTTGGCTGGTGAGCCAGCCGGCAGCCGATACACGACAGACTGAATACCTGATGATCGAATCCACGCCCCCCAAGATTGACTTAATCGTGCCGGCCCGGAACGAGGAGACGAACATCGTGCCGATGATGGAGGCGTTGCCAAAGGGGTTCTTTAGGCATGTCATTGTGGCGGACAACGGGTCCACCGACCGGACCGCGGAGCTGGCTTTGGCGAACGGCGCGGTGGTGGTCCACGAGGCGCAGCCGGGGTACGGCGCGGCGTGCCAGGCGGGGCTGGCGTGGTTAAGTGAGTTCGAGGATGCGGAGCGGCCGGGGGGGCCGGGGGTACCGGGGATACCGGGGGTGGTGGCGTTCTTCGATGCGGATCTGGCGGATGACCCGGCGAAGCTGCCGGTGATTTGCGAGCCGATCGTCAAAGGCGAGGCGGACATGGTGATCGG
>CBDUNP010000349.1:0-3568 GCA_965368605.1 uncultured bacterium
AACACCTCGAGGTCCAAATGGATGGACGCCGGCTTACGAATCCGGAGGGTGCAGGTTCGAGTCCTGCCGGGGTGACTTTATGCAATATGACCCGTAGCTCAGCGGCAGAGCAAGTCCTTTATAAGGGCCGATGCGTGGGTTCGAGTCCCGCCGGGTCGATGTAGGGCTGTAGCTCAACGGCGGAGCGGCCGGCTTTGAACCGGCAGGTTGCGGGTTCAACCCCCGCCAGTCCGATTGGTCTGTTATTCACCTCGTAGCTCAACTGGAAGAGCGTCGGTGTCCGAAGCCGAAGGCTGCAAGTTCGAGTCTTGCCGGGGTGATTGTTGACGCCGTCGTACCCCAACCGGTAGAGGGAGCCGGCTCAGGCCCGGTGAATGTGCAGGTTCGATTCCTGCCGACGGTACTTTGTGCGTGTCGCCCCCGTGGCGGAATGGCAGACGTGGTGGGTTTAAGCCCCGCTGTCGGTGACGGCGTGCTGGTTCGAGTCCAGCCGGGGGTATTTTTATTAGTACTCAAGCCTCTCACCTCAAGCCTCAAGCCTGATCCACATCCGGCTCGGTATCCCAATCGGCAGAGGACGCCGGCTCAAACCCGGTGTGTTGTGGGTTCGACCCCCACCCGGGCTATTGATTTTTAATGTGCGCTCAGTGGCGGAAACGGTAGACGCGCCGGACTCAGATTCCGGTGGCCGCAAGGCCGTGAGGGTTCGACTCCCTCCGGGGCGACTTGTTTGAGGATGTTTCATGTATAGCGGGGGGAGAGCAAGCGTCGTCGTGCCCCAATCGGCAGAGGGGCCAGGCCGAGGTCCTGGTGGTTGGAGGTTCGAATCCTCCCGACGACATTGGTTTTGATTGGGACCGTAGCTCAATTGGGAGAGCACCCGGTTTGCACCCGGAAGGTCGGGGTTCGATTCCCCGCGGCTCCATTCTGTATCGAAACTTGTACCCAAACTTTAAGTAACCAGAAAGGAGGTCTGCCATGACTTCGGCGTTGTCGCATGACGTGTTGGTGTTGAATAAAAACTGGGCGGCGCTGCGGGTCGTGACGGCCGCGGAGGCGCTGGCGGACCTGTTCGTCGGCAGGGTCGAGGCGGTAGACACCGACTTCCAGGCCTATGACTTCGCGTCGTGGCGTGAACTCAGCGCATATGAATACGAGTTCGAGCCCGCTGGGCGCGGGTTCGTCAAGACGGTGGCGTCGGCGGTCCTCGTGCCGCACGTGGTTCGGCTGCTGCGGTTCGACCGGCTGAAGCGTCGGTCGGTTCGTTTGAGCCGAAAGAACGTCTACCTGCGTGACAACTACACCTGCCAGTACACCGGCAAGAAGCTGCCAGCCAGCCGACTGAACCTGGACCACGTCATCCCGACCTCGCGCGGCGGGAAGACAACCTGGGAAAACCTCGTGTGTTGCAGCATCGAAGTGAATATGTTGAAGGGCAGTAAGACCCCACGCGAAGCCGGGCTGAAGCTGATCCGTCAACCCAAACGCCCGGACCCGGCGGCGCTGCTGTTCAAGACCAGCCGGTTCCGCCACGACTCGTGGAAACACTTCGTGGACACAGCCTATTGGAACACGGAACTGCACGACTGATCCCACACCCCGGCCCCCCCGGAAGTATTCCCCAGAATTGGTTTCAAGAATATTGAATGGTGGGTTAACTGGCACATCTGTTCTGGATCGTGCCAGCCGGGGCTTTGATGTTTCAATGATACGAGGAAAAGTTTTCAGAAGCAGGGGGGAAGCTTCCGGGGCAGAACGTAGCTCAGTTGGGAGAGCGCCCGGTTTGGGACCGGGAGGCCGCTGGTTCAAGCCCAGCCGTTCTGATTGGTTTGGGATTCATTTGCTTAACACTCCGGGAGTCGGCCGCACTTCCGGAAGCAGGGGATAGCTTATGTGGTAAAGCTTCGGGGTGTGAACCCGAGGAAGCGGGTTCGAGTCCCCCTCCCCTGATTTGGAAACAGTAAGTCGTTACGAACGCTAGGCCGCAAGCGGCTAGGAGATTAGAAGGAATGGATGAAAACTGCCTGTGGTGAAGTCTGGTCATCACGCTCCCTTCGGGCGGGAGAGATCGTTGGTTCGAATCCAGTCGGGCAGATTCTGTAAGCGCGTCGTTAGCTCACGTTGGTAGAGCGGCTGACTTCCAATCAGCAGGTCGTCGGTTCGATCCCGGCACGACGCATTCTGTGATTTACGTTTTTTAATATTGATTAGATAGAATGACACTCTGGAAAGGAGGCCCGAGATGGGACATGTCATGGTCGGTCGGGTCCCCGTGTGGGGCGAGCCGGACGCGGGGGCGGTTAAGCAGATTCAGTGCTGCATGGAAGATGAGCAGGTCGCCGCAGCGGCTCTGATGGGGGACCACCACCTGGGATACGCGATGCCGATCGGCGGCGTCGTGGGATACCACGGGATGGTCAGCCCGTCGGGTGTCGGCTACGACATCGCCTGCGGCAACAAGGCCGTCCGCCTGGATATGACCGGCGACGAGCTGCGTAAAGACATCAAGCCGTTCATGGACATGATCTACCGCGAGATTTCCTTCGGCGTCGGCCGGAAGAACCAGGAAGATGTGGACCACGAACTCTTTGATGACGACACGTGGTCGCTGGTGGACGCGCTGGACATCCGCGTGCCCAAGTGCCGCGACATGAAGCAGCTCGCTCGGCAACAGCTCGGCACGGTCGGGTCGGGCAACCACTACGTCGACCTGTTCGTGGATGAGCAGGACCGCGCGTGGTGCGGCGTCCACTTCGGCAGCCGCGGGCTTGGCCATAAGCTGGCGACGTACTTCGTCCAGAAGGGCGGGGGCACGGACGGCATGCACGTTAAGCCGGTCCTGCTGGCCGAGTCGTCCGATCTGGGCGGCGATTACATCCGGTGCATGCAGCTGGCGGGGCGTTACGCCTACGCCGGCCGAGACTGGGTGTGCCAGAAGGTCGCGCGTCTCCTGAAGACGACGATTGTGGAAGAGGTGCATAACCACCACAACTTCGCCTGGAAAGAGACGCACGAGATCGACGGCGACGAGGCTGAGCTGTGGGTCGTCCGCAAGGGCGCGACCCCCGCGTTCCCCGGCCAGCGCGGCTTCGTCGGCGGATCGATGGGTGACAACAGCGTCATCCTCGAAGGCGTCGACGCGCCCGAGAGCAAGGCGGCGCTCCGTTCGACCGTACACGGCGCGGGCCGTGTGATGAGCCGGACGAAGGCGGCCGGCAAGAAGCGCTGGTCCAAGCAGGCCGGCGGGTTCGTGCGTGTCTCCGGCGGCGAGATCAGCCGTGAGATGATGATGGATTGGGTCGACGGCAAGGGCGTGGAGCTGCGCGGCGCGGGCACGGACGAGTCGCCGCAGTGCTACAAACGTCTGGATGAAGTCCTCGAACAGCACGGCGAGACCGTGAAGATCGTCCACACACTGACCCCGGTCGGCGTGGCGATGGCCGGCGAGGATGAGTTTGACCCCTACAAAGATTAACCCCTAACCCTCGGCGTCGGTGGAAACACCGGTGTCGGGTTTACACCTCTGGACTTGTAGCTCAATCGGCAGAGCAGCCGACTCTTAATCGGC
>CBDUNP010000350.1:0-3543 GCA_965368605.1 uncultured bacterium
GATTTTAACGGAGTTGCGGCGGGGCTGCGCCCGGGTGTGTTTTGGGGTTGATAATTAAGACGACAAGGCGACGGTCGGTGAACCGACCTTATATCAGTGGAGAGTTTGGGATCAAGTGGATTCGGGTTGCTCTTGCGGTTTGCGGTAGCTGATCCGCATGACGACCAGGCCCAACTCAAACAGGCCCCACAGCGGCACCGCCAGCGCGACCATGCTGATCGGATCGGCGGGCGTGAGCAGCGCGCCCAAGACAAAGCAGACGAAGATGCAGTATCGGCGGTACTTGCTGATAACCTCGGGGGCGACCAGCCTGGACCAGCCGATGATCATCATCACGACCGGGAGCTGGAACGCGATGACCACGCCGAGCATGAGCATGGTGACGAAGCTGATGTACTGGCCGATCTCGATCATCGGCGCGAGCATGGATTGGCCGACCAGCGGGACAAATGTGATCGTTCGGCCTGAGATATGGACGCGGAGCTGGCCCTCGGGCTGCTTGATCCAGGCCTGCCCCTCGATTGGGTTGGGCGGGTCGGCGGTGAGCGTCTGGAAGATCGTGCCGGTTGTGTCGAGGTCGGCCGGGGGTTCGGTGGTGACGGCGTCGGCCTCTGCCGGTGCGCCGTAAGCGCTGAGGACCCAGCCGATGACCCCGCCCTTGGGTGGGCCCGAGGCGTCGGGCGCGGGGAAGCCGGTCGTGAAGAAAATCAGAAACGACAGCGTCATCGGCAGCAGGATGTAATACATGAACAGCACGCCCAGCACCGACATCAGCGAGCTGAACGGCGCGATCAGCATGGCGGTCTTGCGTTCACGTTCGTACAGCCCGCTCTCGACGAACTTCCATAGCTGATAACAGACCCAGGGCGACGCGAGGATCAGCCCGACGATCAGGCCGACCTTCATGTAAACGCTGAACCCGGTGGTGACGCCGAGGTTGTAGGTCTGCGGCGGGAGCCCAAAGTACTGCAGCACCTGCGCCAGGGGGCGGACCAGCCAGCCGACGATCTCCCGGCCGTAGACCAACCCCAGGATGCTGGTCACCAAAGGCCCAAGCAGCGCAAGGATCAGCCGGCGACGCAGGTCTTCCAGGTGGTCGCCGAAGCTCATCCGTATCTCGTCGATGCGGGTGTCTCTTGGCTTTTCGTAGTCGATCTGATCCAGCGGCATGGGGGGATTCTAATCGGGATTGCCCGGCGGTGGCGCGGTGCGCGGGTGTTGTGGGGGGTTAGACAATCAGCATCGCGTCGCCGAAGGAGTAGAAGCGGTACTGCTGGTCGATGGCCTGCCGGTACCAGTCCTGGAGCCGGTCAATCCCGACCCCGGGTAACGCGGCGACCATCGCCAGCAGGGTCGAGCGTGGCAGGTGGAAATTGGTCATCAGCCGGTCGGTGAATCGGTACTCAAAGCCGTTGTCGGGGGTGATGAAGAGCTGGGTATCGGTGTTGAAACCGGACCCGGTCAGCTCGGCAATATCCGCCGGCAGGCTCTCGACCGCGCGGACGGTGGTGGTGCCGACCGCGGTGATACGGCCGTTGGTCTGGCGCGTTTGTTGGATGGCTTGGATGGTGTTGGCTGGGACGGCGATGAACTCCTGATGGATCGGGTGGTCGTTGACGTTGTCGACACGGATCGGTGCGAAGGTGCCCATGCCCACGTGGAGGGTGACCTCTTCACGTGTGACGCCGGCAGCTTGCAGCTCGTCCAGCAGCTCGGGGGTGAAGTGCAATCCGGCGGTGGGCGCGGCGACGGAGCCGGCCTGGTCGGCATAAACCGTGTTGTACCGGGCCATGTCCTCGTCGGTAACTTCGGGCCGGTCGTGGGCCTTGCGTGCCTTGCGGATGTAAGGCGGCAGCGGGGCCCGGCCGATGCGCGACAGCAGGTCGAGTGTGTCATCCGGACCGGTGTATTCCGCGAGCCATTCGCCTCGGCCGAGGTTGTCTTTGAGCGTCAGGTGCGTGTCGGCATCGAGTGTGATCTTCTCATCGGGCTTGAGCTTGCCGCGCGATTCCAGGAGCGTCAGCCAGTGGCCTGCTTGTGGCGAACCCAAATACAGGCCGGTGATCTTTCCGCCGGTACCGGTGCGTGTGCCCTGGTAGTAGGCGGGGAGGACACGGCTTCGGTTGACCAGCATCAGGTCGCCGGGCTTGAAGATGCCCAGGCTCGGCAGGTCACGGACGTGGTGGTGTGAGACTCGGCCGGTCGAGCGGTCGGCGAGCATCAGCCGGGCGCTATCGCGGGGCATCGCCGCCGAGGTGGCGATCAGTTCGGGCGGCAGGTCGTAATCCAGGGCTTCCACACGCATGGTCGGCATGGTAGGGCGTGGAGGCCGGCGGGCAACACCCCCGGAGCCCGGCCGGGGGAATTTGGCAACATCCGGCGTAAATTGAAAATGCTGACTTGAGGCTGATGGCGAGTAAGTGCTTTTCAGGCATTTACTTGCGTCATTTATCAGTATTCTTGGGGGCGAGGTGCTGATTTCGCCTGTCTTTGGGCATGCGAATACAGCCCCATGAAAACCTCTCGGTCTGGTCCTATCGAAATGATCGCTTCGGTTACGACCGGAATCCCTCTCGGTGTGATGTCCCTGAGCGGCCTGTTTGTCGGCAGGGACGGGTGGACAGGCATATCCACGAGCACCTGCATGTCTCGGTCGAGCCCCGGCATACTCGTCAGTGTGACCGGGTCGATGTGGTGCATCGGGCAGAGCAGACGCGGGCGACGGATTGTCAGCCGTGTTGCCGGGGGGAAGCGCCGGCGGCTCAGGGGTATCGGCCTTACATGTCCGGCAGCCCGTTTGGGTTTTCGGGGTTGAATGACCCGGCCTTCTCTGCGCTGACCGTCATGATGCTGCTGGTCATCTACGACAAGTCCGGCCTGTCGCAGGGCTACACCCACGGGCAATCGGTCCCGGCGGCGGGGGGCATGCTGGACATCTTCGCTTAAGCCATTTTTTACATCTCACCGGTCAGATTGATCCGCCGGGCGATGCCGTTACCCTTAACAGCATGGCTTACGGAATCTTTTTTGTTCTGATGCGCTGGTTGCATATCGGTTCGGCGGCGCTGCTGCTGGGGGGGATGGCGTTGATCGTGCTAAGCGCCGGGCCTGCCAAATCACTGATGGACAATGACGATGCGAAGGCGGTATTCAGAAAAATCGAGCTGCGGTTCCGCTGGGTGCTTGCGGCGGCGGTCTTTGGGCTGATCGTCAGCGGCGTCTATCAGTGGGTGATCTTCGGGCAGGTGTACCAGGAGATCGGCGGGCTGGCACTGGGGCTGCTTTCGGTGAAGGTGTTATTCGCAACGATGCTGTTCGCGTTGCTCTGGGCGTTTCAGGTCGAGTCGATGCTGCATCCCAAGGCAAAACTGTGGCGTTGGATGAACCTGTCACTCGCGGTGCTGGTGGTCATGATGGCGGGGGTGCTGCGGTATATCCGGCTGGGTGACGTGATCGGGATGCCTTAAAGCTATCCCCCGGCAGAGCCGGGGGCTGAGGGGGGATAGAACCGTGATCTAATTTGATATGGTGTCCTGCCCATGA
>CBDUNP010000351.1:0-3542 GCA_965368605.1 uncultured bacterium
AGGCCGTGGGCGAGTTTGGCGATGAGGTCGGCGGTGGCGGGGGCGATGACCAGCAGGTCGCACCATCGCGCGACGCCGACGTGCTGGCTGTCGGGGTGGTCGTCGGATTGCCAGACGCTGGTGAGGACGGGTTTGCCGGAGAGAGATTGGAAGGTGAGTGGGCCGATGAATCGGGTCGCGGCGTCGGTCATCAGGACACGGACGTCTGCGCCTTGCTGGACGAGTTGGCTGACGAGTGTGGCGGTCTTATAGCAGGCGATCCCGCCGGAGAGTGAGACGGCGATACGACGGCCGAACAACGGCCCAGCTTTCGCAAGGTCGTTCGGTCCCGGGTTGGAATCATTAGTCGGGGCCATGCGTCACGGCTCCGTAAAAACCCCTCGGCAGAGCCGGGGGTCGGCAGTCAGGGGGCGGGGCTGAGGGAGGCAACGAAAGCGATCAGGCGCCTTCTTCTTTGCCTTCTTCCAGTTCGTAGTGGATCTTGCCTTCGACGGCTTCCTGCACAGCAACCTCGAAGTCGGTCCGGCCGTTACGCTCGACCAGGGGGCGTGCGCCCTCCATGAGCTCGCGGATGCGGTGCTGGATCAGGGACGTAAACTTAAAACGGCCACCGAGTTCGTGTACGATTTTGTCGTCTTTGAGTGCCTCGATCATCGTCTTTGGGCTCCGGGGCGGGGGTGAATCCGGGGGTTTCCGGAAGTGAATCCGGGGTGTTCGTGGTTTGGGGCGTCAGGGGGAGGTCTGCGCCGAGCCCCAGATTATAACTGACGTAATGGGCAAAGACAAGCGAGGCCGGGGGGTGGCGGGGGCCTGCGGTTTGCCGGGGGCGGTCGGCCTGTTACCATCCGACCCCATGAAGACAAGTCTTGCCTGGCTCAATAGCTATCTGGATACGCCGGTCACCGCCGATCAGGCCGAGCCGCTGCTGACGGACGTGGGGTTCCCGTTCGATGGCTGCGATGATCTGACCCTCTCGACCGGGGCGACGGACATCCTGATGGACGTGGAGGTGACCAGCAACCGCAGCGATTGCCTGAGCCACCTGGGCCTGGCGCGTGAGACAGCGGCGGCGGGCGGGTTCAAGCTGGTCCCGCCGACGATCGAGCTGCCGAAGGCTGGGGGCAAGCCGGTGGGGGAATTGACGAGCGTCGAGCTGGGGGAGCCGGGTTTGTGCCCGGTGTATACCGCGCGGGTCATTACGGGCGTGAAGATCGGGCCGAGCCCCAAGTGGCTGACCGAACGGGTCGAGGGCGCGGGGCTGCGCAGCGTGAATAATGTGGTGGACATCACCAACTTTGTGCTGTTGGAGTTAGGCCAGCCATTACATGCGTTTGATCTGGATAAATTGGAAGGCCGTAAGATCGTCGTGAGGCGTGCCAAGGGCGGCGAGAAGTTCACCGCGATCGACGAAACGAAGCACGAGCTGACCGAGAAGATGTTAGTCATCGCAGACGCAGCCAAGGCTGTCGCGGTGGCGGGCGTGATGGGTGGGCTCGACAGCGAAGTGTCGGAATCAACGACGGACATCCTGCTGGAGTCGGCGATGTTCGAGCCGTTGAGTGTGCGCAGCACCAGCCGGGCGTTGAAACTGGCGAGTGATTCGAGCTTCCGTTTCGAGCGCGGGGTCGACCCGCTGGGCGTGGAGCGAGCGAGCCAGCGGGCGGCGCAGCTGATCGTGGAGCTGGCGGGCGGAACGTTGGCCGAGGGCGTGATCCGGGTGGGCGAGGATGAGCCTTCACCATCGCAGGTGTCGATGCGTGTCAGCCGATGCCGATCACTGCTGGGGATTGATCTGGATGCCAAGCAGATCGCGGAGTCGTTGAACAAACTCGGGCTGAGCCCTCAAATCGATGGCGACACGGTGACGTGTACGATCCCGACCTATCGTCTGGACCTCAAGCGTGAGGTGGACCTGATCGAAGAGGTCGGCCGACTGTTCGGCTACGATAACGTGCAGATCAAACCCAAACTGGAACTCGAGGTCCGCCCCAAGCAGACGGAGATTTCCGCTCGGCAGGAGCTTGGCCGGGTACTGGCGGCGCATGGGTATCACGAGACGATCACGCCGTCGCTGCTGACCGAGGAGCAGGCGGCGTCGTTCTGCCCGACATTCCTCAAGCCGATGGGGTTGGCGGGCGATGTTCGGCGGAAAGACAAGGTGCTTCGTCCGTCGCTGCTGCCGAGCCTGCTGAACTGCCGGAAGCACAACCAGGACCGGGGCAACGACGGCGTCCGGCTGTACGAAGTCGCGGGCACCTGGGGCGATTGGGACGGCAAGACCTGTGAAGTCACGTCGCTTGGGATGCTGACCGATGCACACGACCCGCACGAAGGCTTCCGCATCGCACGCGGGGCGATCGAGGAACTTGCCGAAACGCTCGGCGGCGAAGCGGCCAGCAGCACGCTCAGCTTCGAGCCGGTGGACGATCCACATTATGCCCCGGCGGCGAAGGTCATGCTGCTGGGTGAAGAACGCGGGCGGATCGGCGTGCTCAACGAGGCCTTGCAGAACCAGTACGGCCTACAGTCGTCGGTGGTGCTGACGGAGGTTGATTGCGCACCGTTCCTGTCGAACTATCCACCGAATCGCACCGTCGGCGAACTGCCGCGCTTCCCCGGCATCGAGCGCGACCTGAGTATCGTGGTCGACGAAGCCACTACATGGCGGCAGGTCGAAGACTGCGTCACGCAGGCCGACCCGCAGATGCTTGAAGACACGAGCTTCCTGACGATCTTCCGCGGCAAGCAGATCGGCAAGGGCAAGAAGAGCCTGAGCCTGCGCATGCGGTTCCGCAACCCCGACGCGACACTCCGCCATGACGAAGTCGACCCGCAGGTCAATGCGGTGGTGGAGAAGCTCAAACAGGGAGTCGGCGCGGAACTTCGTGGGTAAGCGTATAAACCGCGAAGGCGCGAAGAACGCTGGTTAATGAAGAATGTGGACAGGATGACAGGATTTACGGGATGAATCTTGTGGTTAATGCAACACACATCCAGTCAATCCCGTCATCCTGTTCATATTCCGACTCTTCCGCGTTCGCGGTTTAATCTGATTTGCCCGTTGTGTCTTCCCGCCTAGGCCCGTACCAGAGGTCGAGCTTGTCGCGGGATTTCATGGACTTGGGGCCGCCGATCGTAAAGGTAAGCAGCATTTTTACAGCCTCCAGGAACGAGTAGGTCCTGAGCTTTCGACCGGAGGTTGTGACCGGGTCTTTCAACAATACAAATCTGCCCTCTCGCCGCAGTGCTTTGCTCATGGCGATTTCTTCGCTGGCAAAGAGCTCCTCGTCGAACCCGCCGGCAGACTCGAATGCCCTTCGGGTGCAGAAGATGAAGCAGCCGTAGGCGTATCGGCAGATCCGTTGGAAGAGGAATTGGAAGGGGGCTTGCAGGACTCGGCCATAGAGCGGGACCTGGCCGTCGAAGTCGATCGATGCGCCGCCGCCGATCGCCCCGTTTTCGAGGCGGTTGATCACGCCTTGCAGCACCGTTGGGCTGATCGTGGTGTCGGCATCGAGGAAGATGTAGATGTCGCCTTTGGC
>CBDUNP010000352.1:0-3536 GCA_965368605.1 uncultured bacterium
TGTCGGCAGCCGAAGGTCGGCGGTGACGGGGTAGTGGTCGGAGGGGTAGCCGTCCAGCATCGGCTTGTCGCGGACGATGTCGGCGGCGAGGGTTTTGATCGCGGGGGAAACGAGGATCCAGTCGATGCGGTCGCCGGACTTTTTGCCTCGGAAGCTGTTGTGCGTGCCGTCTTTCTTGCCGTTCTTGTGGCCGGCGGCGGTGTAGGTGTCGATCAAGCGGCGCTGGTTTCGGCCGGTGAGGATGCGGAAGGGCTTGGAGCCTATTGCGCAGTTGAAGTCGCCGGTGACGACGACGTAGGCGTCGGGGTGCTGGTCGATCAACTCGCGGATCATGGTCGCGGAGCGTTCGCGTGATTCGGAAGAAAGCACGTCCAAGTGTGTGTTGACAGCGAGCAGGGTGTGGCCGGTGAATTGATCGTCGAGCAGGACCCAGGACGCCATGCGCGGGAAGACCGAGCCCCACGTCCGCTTGCCGGGCTCGCCCGAGTCGTTGAACCAGATATGCCCGGCGTCTAGTTCCTTGAACCGGATTTTGCGGAAGTAGATCGCGCAGAACTCGCCGCTGTTCTTGCCGTTGCTGCGCCCGGCCCCGTGCATATCGAACCACTTGAGCTTCTTGCGGACGTACTTGACCTGGTCGTGCTTGCCTTCTTGCGTGCCCATCAGGTCGGGGTCGTATGCCTTGATGAGTTTCATCGCGTCGCCGCGTCGGCTGCGCCAGCTGCGGCCGGTGATGGTGTCGCCGATGTTGGCGACCCGCAGGTTGTACGACATCACCCGAAGCGTCGGGTCGTTGACATCACGGGGGTCGTGGGACTTGCAACCGGTCATGTTAAACGCCACGAGCAGGCAGGCCGCGAGGGGCAGCCACCGTGCCGGGTGTCGTGACTTTGCGGTGGCCCGGTGTGTCCGGCAGCGGGTTGATGTTGAAGGGGGTGTCACTGTCGACCTCATGGGTTAGCAGCCATGACTTATCACTCACCACATGTACAGGCTTTGCTGTATCCATCATCGGCCTGATCGCCCGGCCCGTTGATCATCCACCGGTCGGCGGGTTGTCTGCGAGGTATTCCTGGAACCGGCCGTAGCAGTGGATCAGCACACCGCGGTAGGCGGGGGCGTCGCGGTAGGTCTCGTGGATCTTGTCGATTTCGCCCCAGAAGAAGTCGCTGGGCAGGCCGTAGAACGAGATGACGCTTGTCTCCGAGGCCTTGGCGGTTTTCTTGCCCGTCTCGACCCCGGCACAGACGCCGCGGCCGGCCTGGTTGCCGTAGTCGATCTCGGCCTTGATGTGATGGGTCACGGAATTGTTCCCGGTGGCGAACCGACGGTACGACATCACGCCGATGTAATCGGTCAGGTCCTGGAGGTGGGCGTGCAGGTTTTTGGTGACGCCGTTGTACTCGACCATGCAGCTTTTTTCGCCCTCGGTCCGGCCGTCGAACCACATCGCGGTGTCGCAGGCCAGCGTCAACTCGGGGGCCTGCGCTTCGATTTTTGCTCTGGCGTCGGCGAAGAAGTTGAGTATGTCCAGCATCACCGGCACACGCGATGCGTAGGATGCTTTGAACTCGGGGGTGACCTGTGGCTCGATGTCGTAGTGGATTCCGACGAACCGAGCGTCCTTAGGCAGAGCCGCGTTGAAGGCAATCAGCGTGTCGAGCCGGGCGAGGTATTTGGCCTGGTCCTCCGGGCCGATGGTCCGGCTGCTGTCCAACGCTTCGGCGGCGATCCCCGCGTCCCGGGCGAGCCCAAGCAGCCGTTGCAGTTCTTTGGGATAACGGATCGATGGTTGCGTCGGGTCCGACCCGGCATCATCGAAGTGGATATTAATGAGCAGCCGATTGATCCCGTGCTCCCGGCAGAACCCGATGAGCCGGTCCTGCTCGGCATCGGTATTCAGCCAACGCTCCTTCCACACCCACATCCCGACAAACGGCTCAGAGGCGGCGCTGGTTTGCGTGATCGACAGCATGACGACACACGCTAACAGGAATGCGATCCACCCGCGAAAGCCGCGGTGGTGCGTCGAGGTGGTCCGTCGTCTGCGCGGCATGTCATTGGCAATGATCGCTTCGTTTGGCACGTTCAGGCACTCCCGTGGTTTCGAACATCCTGGGTTAACAGTCAAGGCAATAAGCGGACAAAACCGTTCCGTCTATTATTAGGCCGGGCCAAATATTATCATAGCCAATCGAATCGTATGCGGGTAAAATTACGCATGTGATGTGCCTTGCCGTGGCGGGCTGGAGTTTAATTATTATAGGAAATCGGTTTTGAGATTTCCGCAACATGAGGGTGAGGGAGATGTCAGCAATAATCTTTAATCGGTCTGTCTGGATGTGTCAGGGTGTATTGGCCTTGTCATTGCTGTCGCTTCAAGCTACGGCCTCGGCGGTGACGCTCCACGCAGAGCCCGCCGACCTGCCGAACGATATCAATGCGCCGCTGGACCTGGGCGTGGTGAGTACGGGCATCAACACGATCACCGGCGGGGTCAGCGGGACGTGGGTGTCGAGCGGACCATTTTCCGGAAACTGGACCGGCGACACGCGGGACGCGTTCGCTTACACCGTGCCTGTTGGCTTGGAGGTGACGAATGTTGAGTTGATCGTTACCAATTTCAGTGCGAACGTCAGCTCCGTTTTTGGCGAAGGCGTCAGCACCACGGTCGGGTTGGATACGCCGTTTTTCGGGGCAGACACCACGTTGGCGAATCTCTTGACCGGCGGGGCGGTGCAGGGGGACGGCGATTACGTCTACGGCCTGCAGATCGCCAACACCTGCCCGAGCTGCTTCTCGGGCAATCTCTCCTACGACTGGGAATTGAACATCACCGCGGCGGTGGATGATGCGTTGCTCTACGCCGAGCCCGCCGACCTGCCGAACAATCTGGGTTCGCCGTTGGCGCTGGGTGATCTTCAACTCGGGCTAAATAAGATCCAGGGCGACATCAGCGGGACGTATGTGCCCGAAAGCCCGTTCAGTGGCAACTGGACCGGCGACGTGACCGACGCGTTCGCGTACACCGTCCCGGCCGGCATGATGGTGACCAACTTCGAGCTGGTCGTGACCAACTTCGCCACCACTGCCAGCTCCGTATTCGGTGAGGCTGGCAGCACCACCGTCGACGTCGATACCCCTTTCTTCCCCGGTGACACCACCTACACAAACCTGCTGGCCGACGGCGTGCTCCTGGAGGGCGACTACGACTTCAGCCTGAATATCGCCGCCACCTGCCCGGCGTGCGGCTTCGCCACCCTGTCCTACGACTGGGCCGTCAACATCACCCTCGCCCTCTGCGGCGACCTGGACGGCGACGGCTTCGTCGGAATCAACGACCTGAACATCGTCCTGAGCAAGTGGAACCAGAACGTCACGTCCGGCAGCCTGTCCGACGGCGACATCAGCGGTGACGGCTTCGTCGGGATCGACGATTTGGGTAAGGTCCTGGCTAATTGGAATGCTGGCACACCCCCAACGGCGCAGGCGAACGTCCCCGAGCCGACGGCGGCGGGGCTCTTGATGCTGGGGAT
>CBDUNP010000353.1:0-3517 GCA_965368605.1 uncultured bacterium
GAGGAGGAGGGTGGGGAGCCAGAGGGGGAACATAATCAGTCTGTGTATCAGACCTCCGCTCATACCTGTTACATAGAATCTTTCAAAAGCAAATGAAGAGCCGTTATCCGGCTCTTTGAGCGCATGCACCCAGAATTCTTTGCGGTTATCGCTACTTGGAAACCTGTAGATATCGATATCCCAGTGGTAGCTTATTGTAGTGAAAGGTTTTGAATCAATAAATAACATCACCCGACCATGCGCAGAATGCCAACTCATTCCTCCACCGCCCTTACCGATTGGCATGTACGCTTGAACTAGATAGCTATATGAAGTTGCCCAAAGTATGACACAGGCTATGGCGAGCAGGGCGAAGATGTTTCTGAGCCATCGCATATCAATTTCTTTAATGGAAGTCTCGATCCACCCCGGCTAAAAGCCGGGGCGAGATCACGGATTGGCGATGAGATCGTTGATGACTGGAATGCCGGTGGAGGGACTCGAACCCACATGGTGTTGCCACCAGCGGATTTTGAATCCGCCGCGTCTGCCAATTCCGCCACACCGGCTGAGTGTGAGAAGGCAAGTTACCTGCGTCGGCGGGGGGCGGCAAGTGGGGGGGATTTTGATTTGTGATTTCTGATTGATGATGGCTGAAGTGAAGAGGGGGGTGGGGAGTCGGGGGTGATCGGGGGAGCGGGGGGCGCTAAGCCGCAAGCGGCTGTGGGGGGAGGAAAAAAATCTTCTTAAACGGGGAAATCCGGGGCCATCGCGCCATAAAACGGGGTGGGGGGCGTCTACCTGATAGCGGGCACGTGATCCGCTGGTACCGGTTGCGATTGTAAACCGTTAAAAATAGGAGATTTAAGATGTTTAGCAAATGGATCAAACGCGGTGTGATCGCGACCGTAGGGGCGACCCTGGTTGGCGGTCTGTTGTTCGGAGGCGACCTGATGAGCTACGTCAAGAGCTCGGCCAATTCCGTGCGGGGCACGGTCAAGGGCGCGGTCCCGATCGAGTTTGAGTTGACCCGGGCGAAGGACCTGTTGGATGAGATTATCCCGGAGATGCACGCGAACGTCCGCCGGATCGCGACTGAGGAGGTCGAGCTGGCGGCGCTGAAGGCCGACATCCAGGCGAGCAACGACAAGCTGGCTGAGGAACGCGCCAAGGTCGCGAAGCTGCGGAACGTGATGGGCGTCGAGCTTGCCAGTTATAAGGTTGGCGGGCGGAAGTACACCCGTGAGCAGGTCGCGGAAGATTTGTCGCGGCGGTTCGAGCGTGTGAAGGAAGCCGAGATGGTTCTGGCTGGCAAGGAGCGGCTGCTGAATCAGCGTGAGGCGACGCTCGCCGCGGCGGAGAACATGCTGCAGAAGACCCGTGGTCAGAAGTCGCTGCTCGAAGACAAGATCGAGTCACTGGCGAGTCAGCACCGTCTGGTGCAGGCGGCGGCGATCGGCTCGAAGGTCCAGATGGACAACAGCAAGCTGGCGCAGACCGAGAAGCTGATCGGCGAGATCCAGAAGCGTCTGGACGTGGCTGAGCGTGTCCTGGCCCGTGAGTCGGAGTTCGTGCAGCAGATCGAGGTCAGCGTGGTGGATGAAGTCGACCTGCTGGCGCAGGTGGATGAATACCTCTACGGCCCGGCCGAAGCGACTGCCGAGGTGGATGCCGAGCAAGGCACGACGGGCGCGGTGGCTGAAAGCGATCGCCTGGCCGACATCCGTTCACTCAACTAATTCCTGCTGATGCGGTCCTCGTCCCTGTCGGGTGCGGCGTAGCATCCGACAGGTCGGGGGCATTATAAATACCTCCTTTCCAGTCAGTGAAAGACCTGCCTGGAAGGCTTAGACCGACAAACTCACTTCTTTCTCTGGAGCACGGACGATGAACGCGACGGAAACCAAGCTGCTGGCCGACGCCGACCGGATGAGCGAGAGCACCCTGGTGAGCCTGGGCGACTGGCAACTGGCCTATCTGCGGATGGCGATGCTGAACAGTGTGGAAGACGTGGTGAATGATTCGCTGGCGGATTCCGACTTTGTCAGCCGAGACCTGACGACGGATCGCATCCCGCGTGGGTGTGATGTTGAGGGGGCTGGGGTATCGACCGAAACCGACACGGAGACACATCGGTGAACTTCCTGCGAGTCAAACAGGCGCAGTTCGCTCTGGCCGACGGTCGGTTGGACGAGGCGCACGATCTGCTGAGCCGGGACAGTGTGCGTTCGCACCGTCACGGCCAGCGTTTGGCGACGAAGCTGGTCAAGGCTTACGTCAAGCGCGGGCAGGCGCACCTAGACGAGGGTCGTTTGCACGAGGCGTTGGCTGACTGCGACAAGGCCGGTTCGCTGGGCGGGCATCAGGAAGACGTGGCAGAGCTGCGCGGCCGGGTGGTCGAGCAGATGAGCCGAAAGCGAAGTGATGCCGAGCAACGCGATATGAAGCTTGACGCGGCCCGCAAGCACGCCCGGGAGGGTTTTTACTCCAAGGGCGTCGCGATGCTGCAGGGCGTGAACGGCGAGAGCACGCGGGTCGCGCAGGCTGAGCAGGAGCTTGACCTGCACCGTGCGAAGGCGGACGCGGCGCTTGAGCGCGGCAAGACGGCGCTTGATCGTGAAGACTGGGCGGCGGCGGGGCATCATATTGCCGAGGCGCGAAGGCTTCGGCCTTTTGACCGCCGGGTGGATGACCTGGCCGGTCGGTTGTCGGATGATGCGACGGCCAAGGTGCGTGACGCGATGCAGCGTGGCCGGGTTGATACGGCGCAGGCGATCCTGCGGGCGGTCGCCCCGGCGGCGGGGGACGACCTGGGCGTGCGTGAGATGCGTGACGCGGTCGGGCAGGTGGCCCATGCTTCCGATGCGATGCGGCGTGGCGACGCGCGGTCGGCCGGGCGCGGGCTGCGGAAGGTCAAGGCGCTGTTGCCGGGGGCGAAGTGGGTGGACGAAGCGATCAAGCTGGCGGACCGGATCATAGAGAGCCGGGATGCTTTAGAAGACGGACCGCTTGGGCTGATTTCGCCCCCGGATTATTCCCCAGGCCATTCCGCGGGTTTTGCCCCATCCCATGCTGACGGCAAGCCCAATAATGCACAAACCGGGGCTGAAGATGCAAAGCCGATGACGCCGATCGCTTATCATCATGGGGTCAACGAAACAGGCGGGAGCCACGGCGTGTTGCCCAAGCAGTTTTTAATCCAGGTGGACGGGGCGGGCTCGGCGCTGGCGTCGTGTCAGTCGGCTGTGACGGTCGGCCCGGTGAGTTCGCCGCAGCGCCCGGACGTTGGGTTGATTGCTGACCCCAGCGCCCCGGTCGTGACGATCCAGCGCTCGCAGGAGGATTACTTCCTCCGCAGCCCCCAGCCGGTGAAGGTTAACGGCAAGGCGACGAACGACAAGCTATTAAATGACGGCGACAAGATCGAGTTGTCGCCACGCTGCCGGTTTCGGTTCCGCCTGCCGCACGCGGCGAGCACGACGGGGGTGCTTGAGATGACCGGGTCGCGGTTGGTGCGTGCGGACGTGAAGCGCGTGGT
>CBDUNP010000354.1:0-3509 GCA_965368605.1 uncultured bacterium
GCCTGCCCCATCTGCTCGATAAACGCATCCGCTTCGTCGATGGAGACCTGCATCTCCTCGATCAGTCGGGCGACGTCGGTTTCCAATTCGCCGGCGGTGCCCTGGATGGATGCGATGGCGCGGGCGTTGAGGTTGTGCTTGAGGAACAACACCTGATCGCGGAATGCTTCGAGGACCGGCTGCATCTTGCCCTCGGCCTTGCGCATCGCGGCGACCATCTGGTCGTACTTCTGGCGGGTCTGCCTCATCTGTTTGGCGCTGGCGGCGCGGAGCTCTTCGTTGGTGTACTGGTCCAGCTCGGTTTCCCACTCGCTGAATAAGGCCTCGGAGACATTCTCGACCGAGTCGATCCGGCTGGTGACGGTCGCGGCCTGGGACTCGCTGTCGTCCAGCGCGGACTTCAGGGCCTTGTACTTGGCTTCCAGTTCGCCGCCCTCGAAGTCGAACATCGCGGAGAACTGTTCGAGCGCGGAAGCGAACTGCTCCTTGGCTTCTTCCTGGTCGTCCCGGGCGTCCTGGACGCGGTCGACCATGATGTCGCGTTTGTGGACGCCTAACGCCTCCCACGCCCCGTAATACGCCTGCCCACAGCCCGACAGCAGCCAGGTCAGTGTGATAAGCACTGCGAGGCCTCGGATGCGTGGCAGCTGATGGCCGATTGATCGTGATTCATGGTTCATGGGTGGCTCCTGATCTGTATCCCCGGCCGGTGATAATTGCGTTCGTCGAACCAACTGGCCTATCCTACCGTAGACGGGGAATAGGACGCCCCCTTGGGATGTTCTATTAGCGTACTGACAGATTCCCCCCTAAACAACTCAATCAGGAGATTAATATGACTCTTTTACTCAAACGCTTCGCTGTCCTCGCCGCTGTGATTATGTTTGGAGCCGGGGCCTTATCCGCCAGCGCGGAAGAGTGGAACTTCGACTCGACCCACTTCTCGGTGAGCTTCTCGGTCTCGCACCTGGGTGTCAGCAACCAGCACGGCCGATTCAATGAGATGACCGGCGAGATCACGACCGGCGAGTCGGCTTCGTTCGCCTTCACCGTCCCCGCCGAAAGCGTGGATACCAACAACGCCAAACGCGACGACCACCTGCGTGGCCCGGATTTCTTCAACACCAAGCAGTTCCCCGATATCACGTTCGCGTCCACCTCGGCGGTCGAAAACGAGGACGGCTACGAGCTGACCGGCGACCTGACGCTGCACGGCGTGACCAACCCGATCACGGTCCAGCTTAATAAGATCGGCGAGATCGATGACCCGTGGGGCAACCACCGCGCCGGGTTCGAGACCACCTTCAAGATCAACCGCAGCGACTACGGCATGAGCAACATGCTCGAGGCCATCGGCGATGAAGTCACCCTGACCATCGGCTTTGAGGCGCTGCGCAAATGATCGAACTAAGTTGGGTGCCGCTTGGCCTGCTGCTGCCGATGTTGATCGGCGCGGTGTGTGTCGTATTGCTGGTGCGTAAGAAAGACGCTGAGGCAAGCGTGCTGCCGCCGATCGGCTGGGCGCTGGCGATCGGCCTGGGGACAGCGGCTGGCATGCTGGCGATGCTTGGGTTTCCGCCTTGGAAGCCGGTGCAGGCTCAGCACTGGGTCTTGATCGGCGTGCTGCCGGCGGCGGTCGTGGTCGGCTTGATCAATGCCGTGCCGAAGATGCCAGCGGTTGTTCAGTGGTTGCTGCGTCTGGGCGTGGTTGTCGTCACGGTGTATGTGCTGATGCATAGCCAGCTCGCGCGCTGGTCGACGAACGAGAAGCTTGCCTGGCTGGGCGTGACCGGGGGCGTGATGCTCGCCGTCTGGGTGCTGCTGCATCTATATGTCAGGCGGACGAACACGCGATTGCCCGACGGCGACCACGGGACGACACGCCTGCTGGTGTTTGCTTTGGGGGCGACCGCCGGGGCGATCGGCGGGGCGACCATCGCGTCCGGCAGCATCACAGGCGGGCAGCTCACCGCCTCCCTCGCCGCGGCGATCGGGGGCGGCTGGCTGGCGACGCTGGGCCGGAAATTACTCCCGGTCAGCGCCCGGGGGGTCGTGGATGTGATCTTCCCCCCAAGCTTCGGCCTGCTGGTCTACGGCTGGTACTACGCCTGGCAGATGCAGAACCCCCTTTCGATCCATATCGTCGCGGGCCTGCTGGCGGTCGCCCCGCTTGGGCTCTGGATCACGACCCCCCGCTGGGTCCAGGCCCGCCCCAACTGGCTACGGACCGTATTGGGCCTGATCGCCGTTTTCCTGCTTATTTTTGCGGCCCTGGCCCTCGCGGGCTACGAAGCCAACCTCCGCAGCCAGGCCACCGGCCCCAGCTATTATTAACTCACTTGGCACAGCCGATTCAGCCGATATACTGTCACACCCGTTGGGGCCATAGCTCAGTTGGGAGAGCGCCTGCTTTGCAAGCAGGAAGTCGTCGGTTCGAGCCCGACTGGCTCCATTTTCAAACCGTGTCGAGTTGCAAACTTAGCAACTACCCTGAAGGTCAGGTGCGACACCCAAAGCCAAGTACGTGCGGTATGAATACCGCGCATCGAAGGCGAAGGGTTAGCACATGGCGATGAAGGTCACAAGTTCCCCACAACTACGACTCTACTAACCAAGCGGCAACGCTGTTGTATCGCTGCGCGACAGCCACACCGCCAGGCGTCGTGATTACTACTGCGGGCGCTGGGGTAGTCCAGAAAGCATCGATCGGTACGCTCGTATCCTGTGCGTGTGGGAGTCGGGCGGGCGCAGGAGTACTGCACCGCCAGTGAGGCCGGCGCGTTCCGGTCGGTCATACGCCTATTACGCGACCTGTATGCATCGACGCCCGCGTGCGCCTTCACCCCGCGACGCTTAGAGCTTGTCCGTGACGCGATGATCGACAAGGGATGCGGGTCGTATCTTATTGCGTGCCGTCTTGCATGACCCCAAGATTGATTGCTACCGCCATTCGCTTGAGCAGGAGTCGTGCGGTAGCTTCTCGGCCAAACCACCCCATATCGATCTGAAACTCCGTCAGCGACGGAGATTTTCGGTCAATCGTAAGTATGATCTTTTCATTCTCATCGTTCACCGCAACGATAGTCCAGTCGCCTTTTTCACTGTCACCCTTTGACTTTTTAATCGACATTCCCATGTCAATGAACGCGGCTTCACCCGCCATCACCACCCGGTCGAAGGGCGCCATCCAGGACGCATTAAGTTTCCCTTGCTTATACACCGCCGAGCCCGTGGAAGCTGCGGAGGCTGCGACCCCGATCATCGCTATTTCGACGCCGCACCCGGCGGTGAGATTGAGTATCGCACAGAGGCCGAGTATGCGGCCGGTAAGTAATAGACGTTTCAAGCGTGGCTCCCGTTAGGATGAGCCAGATTCTAGGCAAGTTGCGCGGCTGAGTCACAAGGCCAGCATGTAATTTGTACGTTTCGCCAAGGATTACCCCCGATACGTACCGTGAACTCTGCGGTAATACCGCAAATAAACACTTGATACGAAAACTAAATCGACG
>CBDUNP010000355.1:0-3506 GCA_965368605.1 uncultured bacterium
CCATGCAAGACTCGCTGATGCAAGGTGGGATGAAGGCTTCGTTTAATTACCGGGGGGGGGGCGTGCACTTTACTGTGCCCACGTTCTTAGAACGTGGGCTTCGCTCAATCGATGATGGTCATTGTGTATGGGGCATATCAACCGTTATCTGTTTTGATGTCCATGATTTAAAAGACCCACGTGCCGGGGCACATGGGTCTTTATGGTAGTTGAATTGTGTGAACGGGTCTGTTTCCCGCCCCTTCGATCAGGCCAAGACTTCGAAGATCGACTGGGTCCGCAGGACAAGGTTGGCGCTGCCCAGCAGGTGGTAGCTCTGTAGGTGGAACTCCCGGCGGTACTTCTGGGTATCCAGGACCGAGAGGCAGGCGGCGCCTTCGGCGTCGTTGTAGCTGTGGGACAAGGAGCCGGTCTCCCGGGCGAAGTCTTTCATCTCGCGGAGGGTGGCGGCGTAGAGGTTGTCCGTCAGGGCCTCGGTCTGGATGGTGGTGACGTAGCCGATCTTGCCGTCAGGCTTGGGCTCAAACTCGAACTCTTTTTCGCCCAGGCAGGGCAGCGCGTGGACCAGGCCCACCTCGGGCAGGTGGTCGGCGTTGGAGAGTACGGCTTCGGTCATCACTTGGCCATCGAAGGAAAAACGGACCACGTGGCCGGCTGGGGAGAGCCAGTTTTCGGCTTCGTAGTCGCCATGGCGATCGATCCGCCGGGCCTGGAGGTCAAAGAGCTCCGGGTGAAGCGGACGGCTGTACGCCATAAGGCGGAAGGACTGGATACTGGAGGATTTATGACTAACGCTCATCACCGACCCCTGACTTTCTCGAGGGTAAAAACAAAGTTCAGTCTAGTTTAGGAACGACAAACAAACGGCGGGGGTGTGGGCAGGATTATAGTCCCCCAAGGGGGTCAAGAAAAGGGTTTTCTTATATTTTTGTGAGGGTTTTTTTCTTTCTATATCAGGGTTTACAGGCGACAGGGCCTAAAGGCCGATAATTTCAGTGGCGAACCCGGCTGTGACCGGATTCCCTGTTCCGTGCCTGTGGACCGCTATGACCAAGCTGAACCAGATATTTAAGCACTTGCAGGGGGTTAAGGACACCTGCGTGGACCAGGCGATGGCCCAGGCCCTGCCCACCGCGGATGCGGAGGCCCTGAAGCTGATCGCCCTGATCCTGCTGCAGCGGCGGCAGATCCACGGGCTGATCGCCCTGGTCGAGCATTACCACCGCCTGCCGGAGCCGATCCGCCAGACCGTCCTCCAGCACGCCCCGGAGCTTGCCCGGGCCCTGCGGGTGGCGATGGAGAATAAGAAGTCTTCCGGGCCGGCCAACGCGGTCCATATTATCCGCCGATCTGTGTCGGTCCGGCAGGCGTACCTGATCGCTGACCAGCTTCGGCAGGGCCACGACAAGCTCAAGGACGAGTCCGCGCAGTGCCTGCTGGAGATGGCGGAACGGACCAGCAGCGTTCAGCCCCAGAGGCAGCCGGCGGGCAACCCGACGGAAACGGGTTTTGTGGTTTCCGCGATCAAGGAGGCGATGCGCTTCTACGCCCAGCACAAGCGTCAGGACGTGCTGCGGGCGATGTTCTGCCTGCCGTTGCCCGCGGTGACACAGATGCTCGAGGCACTGGACTCCAGCGGTTCGTCGGCGGTCCATCAGGCCGGCGTGTTGCTGACCCGGTCGAACACCGCCCCGATCCGCAGCACGCTGATCCAGGCGCTGCCGCACCCCGGGCTGCACCCGTTCGCGGTGGACGGGCTGAGGATCGCCATCGAAGCGGGGACGTTCGGCGAGGCCCTGGGACGCTGGCACCTGCTGCTATTAAAGAAGTACCGCAACGCCCTGAAACGGATCAAGAACCCCGACAACTACCTGCCTGCCCCGGATTTTTATAAACCCTCCGACGCGCCGCAGGTCACGCAGGGGCTGACGCGCGGCCTGGCGGTCTGGCTGACCGAGTTGCCGTGCGATCGGCCTAAGCAGATCCGTCAGCTGGCACTGCTGAATAAGGCTGCCGACCCGGCGACCCGGCTGGGGGCGTTGCGCCGGCTGCTGGCCCTGGCGCAGGATGCACCCGTCGACTCGCCGGTGCACGGGGCGATCGCCGGCTTCTGCATGGACCCCAGCGAACACATCGTCCGGGTCGCGTTGGCCCACCTGATCCGCTGCCATTACCCGGAGACGGCCAAGATCCTGGCCCAACTGGTGAACTCCCCGCACGAGCAGGTCCAGAAGATCGCGGGCAAACGGCTGGTCCCGGTCGCGTTCCCGAGGCTGTGGGACAGCTGGGGCAAGCTGGACACGCCCCAACGCATCAGCGCGGGCAAGGCGTTGATCAAGATCGACCCGGGGTTCCACACGTCGCTGCAAGACAAGCTCTACCTGCCGGACACCAAGGCCAAGCTCAAGGCCCTGTCGATCATCGGGGAGCTGAACCAGGGGCTGCTGCTTCAGGACTCGATCCTTCGGCTGTGCCACGACCGTGACCCACACATCGTCTCGGCGGCGGTTAAGGCGCTGGGGACCGCCGAGCCGGGACGTGCCCGGTCGGTGATCGAGTCGGCGCTGAATCACGAAGACGACCGGGTCCGCGCTAATGCGGTCGAGGCCCTGGCCCGTCTGGACGCCAGCCAGCACGTCGATCAGATCACGCAGATGACCGGGGAGGGCGAGTCCAACCGCGCCCGAGCCAACGCGATCCAGGCCCTGATGCAGATGCGTGCGGGGGATGCGTTGCAGGCCTTGTCCCGGATGCTGCACGACCCCCGGCCGGAGCACCGGACCAGCGCCCTTTGGCTGGTCGAGTCGATGGGCGTGGTCGAGGTGGCGCGTGAGGTCGCGGAGATGTCGATCTCCGAACCCGACGCCGGCATCCGCCAGCGGGCCGAGCGCGTGATCCTTCAGGTGATCGACGAGATGTCCCAGCCGCTGCCGATCCATTCGCTGCTGCCGGATGACCCCCCGGAAGAAAAAGCCCCGGCAGCCGAGACCAAGGACCACGCCGTCGCGGGTTGAACCGCCGGCTGAAGAAACACCATGCTCCAAGCCCTCCTGTTAGCAATGATCACCCCCCTGGCCCAGGCCCCCTCGGGCAAGCCCAGCATCGTCAAGCCGGAGCTGTCGTCGGTGAGTGAGCACGCAACCAGTGCCGGCCTGCTGACAACCAACTGGCTGCTGATCGCTGCCGGGGTGATTTTGCTGCTGCTCAGCGGGCTGTCGATCGCCAACTGGTGGAAGCACCGCGGGGATCACGCCCACCCCCTGCTGGTCTTTTCCAACACCGCGCAGGCGATCGGCCTGAGCTACCGGCAGCAGTGGACGCTTTTCTGGCTGGCCCGGCATCAGTCGCTGGCCTCGCCGTTGACGCTGATCCTCTCGCCCGCCACGTTCGACCACCACGCCAAAATCTACCTGGAATCACGGCTGAACTGGCGACGCGAGCCGGTCCGGAGGCAGCTTCAAAGCATCCGCGACACGCTGTTCAGCGACCTGCCGCGACCGACGGTG
>CBDUNP010000356.1:0-3499 GCA_965368605.1 uncultured bacterium
TGGATGCGATCCCGCTGCCCTGGGACCTGCCGATGGTCGGCTCCGACCTGATGCCGATGATTAACTACATCCTGGGGACCGGCCTGATCGCGGCGATGGTGCTCGGCGGTTGCAACGCGATGAACCTGATCGACGGGCTGGACGGGCTCTCGTCCGGCGTCACCGTGATCGCGGGTATCGGGTTCCTCTGCATCGCGGCGCACGTGGCGCTGGTGGCGCCCGACCCGATGGATGTCGAGGCGGTAGCTGCCGCGAACTCGATGAACCCGATCCGGATCGTGGTCTGCCTGGCGTTGATCGGGGCGGTGTTGGGCTTCTTGCCTTACAACTTCAACCCGGCGAGTATCTTCATGGGGGACACCGGCTCGCTGCTGCTTGGGTATCTCTGCATCGCCTCGATCCTGCTCTACGCCAACGCCGGCGGGCAGAGCCTGCTGCTGGTCACCGCGGGCCTGATCGTGTTTGCGGTCCCGATCACGGACACCTCCCTGGCGATCTTCCGCCGAAAGATGCAGGGCAAGCCGATCCTGAGTCCTGATAGCCAGCACATCCACCACCTGCTGCGTCGAAGCGGCCTGAGCGTCAAGCAATCGGTCGGCGTGATCTATGTATTCGCCGGCATGTTCGCGGCGCTGGGCTACACGATGGTCGCGATGGAGCTGCGCTGGCGTTATGTGTTGGCGGTGTTTTTCGTGCTCTACGGCTTTATCGTGGTGACGGCCTACAAGTACGGCCGACAGTACGCGCTGCTGCACCCCGTCGACAAGCCGATCGTGGATGAGGTCGTCCTGCCCGAGGCGATTGATACGGACAGCGAAGACGAAGAGGCTAAGACAGAGCAGGCGGACTCACCGACCCCACCGGCCGAGGCTGATACCGACGGGCCCACCACGCAGACCAAATCCGTGTGAGCCCCGTGGCTTTCCTGTCGCGATGCGACCCGGCATCAAGCGACCCACCTATTCATTTATCTGTTAGAGCTTACCCAGCCACTGCTGTGCTTTGCGGAGTGCGGCGGCGTTGAGGCTGTAGAACCTGCGGCTGCCTTGGGCGCGGTGCTTGACCAGGCCGCAGTCGCGCAGGATGCGCAGGTGCATGGACAGTGCGGGCTGGGAGGTCTTCATCCCGCTGAGCAGGTCGCTGGCGGAAAGCTCGCCCTTGCTTAATAAGGAGAGGACTTTACGCCGTGCCGGGCTCGCCAGCCCCCGAAAGGCGTCGGTGCGGTCGGCATCACTGAGCATGGGTCGTGTCATAACATTAAATATAAGTTATAACTTGTATTTGGGCAATGTCTGGTGCTTGGGTTGAGCTTCGTGGCTCAAGGGGCGTGTCGGGTATGTGAGGTATGGCATCGCCAGGGTGGATAGCGGTTTTAGCGGAAGCGAGCTGGATAAGAGCCGTGTTTCCATGTGTATTACGCCTGGGGCTCGCTTAAGGGGGTATCATCCCTCTGATGGGCCAGTGGGGGTAGTCTTGGGGCTTTGAGTCCGGGTTGCAGGGGGGTTGGGGGCTGTTACAATGCTTGGCCGTGGGTAATTCCGGGGTGATATCGGGGATAGCTTCCGGTGGGGTCGTGGTTTACGCCGAGTAGAGGCGATAAGCACGAACCGAATGATGTTTTTTCAGTCGGCAGGGATGTCGGCTTTGTTGTTGTCCGGCGGAGGCCGTGGTGCCCCGTTGGTGGTTTTTTAGAATCTCTTTTTTGACCGTCAGAGGGTGGGCTCGATTCAGTAAGCCCATCAAAGGAGCTTGGAATGGCATCGTTGGTTAAAGACCTCGTCGAAGCGGGCATCCACTTCGGCCACCGTGCAACGAATTGGAACCCGAAGATGGCCCCGTACATCTTCGGCAAACGTAACCGCATCCACATCATCGATGTCAAGGAAACGATCAAGGGCCTCCTGCTGGCTCGCAAGTTCGTGACCAAGACCGTCGCCGGCGGCAAGGACGTCCTGTTCGTCGGGACCAAACGCCAGGCACGCGGCATCATCGAAGCCAACGTCGCCGAGTGCGGCATGCACTACGTCACCGAGCGCTGGCTCGGCGGCACGCTGACGAACTTCCGCACCATCCGCGAACGCCTCAAGCGACTCGAAGAACTCGAACGCATCGAGGAGTCCGGCGAGATCGATAACTACTCCAAGAAGATGGAGAGCCAGCTCCGCCGTGAGAAGGCGAAGATCCTGCGGAACCTCGAAGGCATCCGCCGGATGAACAAGCTCCCCGGTTGCATGATTGTTGTTGATGTGAACAACGAGCAGAACGCCGTGAAGGAAGCCCGCAAGCTGGGCATCCCCACCGTCTGCCTGATCGATACCGACTCGGACCCCGACTTCGCGGACATCCCGATCCCCGGCAACGACGACGCGATGCGTGCGATCGAGGTCGTGGTCAAGAGCCTGTGTGCGGCGATCCAGGAAGGCAAGACCAGCCGGGTCGCGCTGAACGAGGGCAAGGACGGCGGCGACGCCGGGGAAGCCCCCCGCAAGCGAAGTAGCCGGTCGCAGTTCCGCGCCGATGAGCCAGTGGCCGGTGAAGCCGACGGCGCAGATGTCCCCGCCGAACCCGCCGGCGCGGCCCCCGCAGGCGACACCCCAGCCTGAATAAGTGCCCACGCGCTTGGGCGTGTGACGTACTCACCAACTTAATAACTACCGACTTCACCCGGGCGAAAGCCCGACAGACATGGAGAGACAGACCATGGCGATTTCCGCCAAGGACGTGATGGCCCTTCGCAAAGCGACCGGCCTGGGCATGATGGAAAGTAAGGCCGCGCTGGAAGAGGCCGGCGGCGACATGCAAAAAGCGCAGGACCTGCTGCGTTCCAAGGGCCTGGCCAAGATGGATGGCCGAAGCGACCGCGAGTCCGCCGAGGGCAAGGTCGCCGTCGCCGTGTCCCCCGATGGCAGCAAGGGCGCCATCGTCGAGATCAACACCGAGACCGACTTCACCGCCAGCAACGAGGCCTTCGTCAAGCTGACTCAGTCGGTCGCTGACTTGGCGCTCGAACAGGACGCCGGCGACGTCGAGAAGACCGACGCCATGCAGGCCCTGATCGACGAGGTCCGTCTGGTCACCAAGGAAAACGTTCAGTTCAAGCAGGGCAAGGTCCTGGCTGGGAACGTCGGCTCCTACATCCACTTCACCGGCAAGATCGCCGTGCTGATCGAGGTTGAAGGCGACGCCGATGAGGCGCTGCTCAAAGACCTGTGCATGCACGTCTCCGCCGCGAGCCCGACCCCGCTGGGCGTGAACGAAGACGAGGTCCCCGAAGACATCCTCGCCAAGGAACGTGAGATCGCCAAGAGCCAGGCCATCGAGTCCGGCAAGCCCGAAGAGATCGCCGAGAAGATGGTCGAAGGCAAGATCCGCAAGTACCTGGACTCGGTCGTCCTCACCCGCCAGCCGTTCGTCAAAGACGACAAGAAGCAGATCAAAGACCTGCTGCCCAAGGGCACGACGATCAAGCAGTTCGTGCGTTATCACGTCGGCGGGTAAG
>CBDUNP010000357.1:0-3493 GCA_965368605.1 uncultured bacterium
TCCACAAACCCCGCGTCCGCTTCTGCTTCCTGATCGCGCAGGTGATGCTGGACGTGCCCGACCGTCAGCGTCAGCCGCCACCGCCGTCGGCCTTTCAGCGCCTCCAACGCCCGCAACAACGCCACCGAGTCCGCCCCGCCACTGACCGCGACGAGGATATGCGAGCCTTCTTCTACGCCACAACGCCGACGCAGTGCTTGCGCAACAGATTTGGTAAGACCGAGAAGGCTTGTCGGTATATCAGAACAGTGGCTCATTGAGTTTGATTGGGTCTTCTTGTGTATTAAGTTGCACTGTCAGTCTAGTCTTTGCCAGAAGGCAGCATGCTATAGAAAAACGCGAACGGGGCGACGAGGCCCATGGCTGCCATAAAGATTATAAAAATCAACACGACTGTGATTTCGGTTTCACCATCGGGCGTGAGGGATGCATAGACCGTAGCGCCAAGAAATACCGACACCCAGCTTACGATCCAGACCCATAGCCAGGTTTTGCTGGTTATGTCGTCGTCCTCCGCGTTGGCCGTCGGTTCGGTTTCGGGATCAATGGTTGGCTTAACGCCATCGCGGGTCGTGCCGCAGTTCCAGCAGGCGTGGAAAGTGTCGTCCAAGGATTCTTTGCAACCCGGACAGGTCCAGCCTTCTGGTGCATGAGATTCATGGTCCGATGTCATAGGTTGCTCGATTCACGCGGCGACTGGGTGTTTCCGTTGGTGATGTCTTTTTGTTGTTGTTTATGTTTCAGGTAAGAGCGAGTTGTTTTATAGATGATAAGGCCGTACAGCGATCCCAGACCCAATCCGAAGATCAGGGCGTAGATACTGTTGAAATCGCCTTCTCCATAGCGGAGCCAGGTCCACGGGATGGTAATAATCACAAAAAGTAATGGGACCATCAGGGGGCTGAAGATCAACCAGATGCCCAGGACCGTGACGAACTTTGTCGGCCTATCGGTGGAATTACGGTAGGCGTGGCCCATCGAGTAGACCTGGCCCATTGGGTCGATCGACGAATGCATGCTGGTCGGGCCGGCGCAGTGGTTACAGAAATGCGAGATCGGGTCGGTCGGCCTCAGGCAGTGCGGGCAGAGCATCTCCTCTTCGGGTTCGGTGTCGAGGATGTCTGGTGTGTCGCCCGGTTCGGTCATGGTTGGCCTCTGAATCATAGTCTACCAGATGAGGTTTCCGTGGAGCCTGTTACCTTAGCTGGTCGCAATACCCCGGCCACATAAGGTACACTTTGCGTGTCCATTACTTACAAAGGAATCAGCGTTGCCTCCCTCACCCTCCAACCCCACCCCGACCTCCGTCACCGAGATCGTCGTCAATCTGGACGACGTGACCGGGGAGTTGATTGGGGAGGCGCAGCGGGAGTTGTTGGCGGCGGGGGCGTTGGATGTGTGGGCCACGGCGATCCAGATGAAGAAGGGCCGGCCGGGGGTGATGCTGTCGCTGTTGTGCGAGGCGGGTCGGCGGGATGAGTTTGCGCGGCGGGTGATCGAGTTGACCGGCAGCTTCGGGGTGCGGTTCCGTGAGTGGGGCAGGCTCGTGCTGGAGCGTCGGCACGTCACCGTGGAGACGCCGTTCGGGAAGCTGCGGGTCAAGGTCGGTGAGTTGGATGGGAAGGTCGTCGTGGCGCAGCCTGAGTTCGAGGATGTCAAGCACCTGGCGCAGGAGGCGGGGGCGACGGCGCGCGAGGTGATGGACGCGGCGCGGGCGGCGGCTTGTGCGTGGAAGGCGGGGCAGGGATGAGTGATGCTCACGTGCTGGCGAGCCTGATGGAGATGCTGCCGGAGTCTGCGCCGTATGCGATCCCGGCGTTGGGTGTGCTGTTGATCATCATGAGCATGATGATGGGCATCCGTAAGAAGCATCGGCAGTCTCGGGAGCAGGGCACGAGCCGGGATAAGGTCGAAGACCTCAAGCAGCGGCACAAGATGCGCGGCGACCTGGAGCAGTTGATGATCGAGGTCGAGCAGTTGGCCAAGCGTTTCGGGGCGCAGCTGGACGCCAAGACGATGCACATGGAGCAGCTGATCAACGAGGCCGACCGGAAGATCAACGAGCTTAAGCAGATGGAGCTGGCCCGTCAGAACGCGGCGAAGCTGCAGCAGGCGATGGCGTCGCCGTTTGAGGATCAGCCTTCGCGGCAGGCACAGCCGGAGGCACCGGCGTCGGCCGACGAACCCGCGGGGGGAGACTCACCGCAGAACGCGGAGGACGTGTTGAAGCGGTCGGTCTACGACCTGGCGGAGCAGGGGCATGAACCTGCGGAGATCGCCAAGCGGCTCGATGAACATGTCGGGAAGATCGAACTGATCCTGGCGTTGCGGAAGTCATGAGAACGGGTTTGGCTCGGATGGATCGGATTCAAACGGATGGGAGAATGCCTTTGGGGGTGGCTTTTTCAGCCCTGTGAATTCGGCCGATCGTTATCGCATCCGTTGTCGAACCCGGCGGAGAACTTATTGATTATAGAACAAGCGTATTCTTATACATCCGCTTGAATCCGATCTATCCGAGCTCATTTTTTGTTGTATCAGCGCTGTGTTTGTCGCGCGTCTGGGCCGACGCTACAGTGCGGCGCAGATAAGGAGGCAACGTTATGTTGTTGAAGGGTGCGATGACTGCGCTGGTGACGCCGATGCGTGACGGGCAGGTGGATTACGACCGGCTGGCGTCGAACGTGGCGTTTCAGATCGCGGAGGGGATCGACGGCTTGGTTCCTGTGGGGACGACCGGCGAGTCGCCGACGCTTTCGCATGATGAGCACGACAAGGTGATCGACACCGTGGTCGAGGCGGCGGCGGGGCGTGTGCCGGTGATCGCGGGGACGGGGTCAAACGCGACCAGCGAGGCGGTGCGTCTGACCAAGCACGCCAAGCAGGTCGGCGCGGATGCGTCGCTGCAGGTAAACCCGTACTACAACAAGCCGACGCAGGAGGGGATGTACCGGCACTTCATGACGATCGCGGACGCGGCCGACATGCCGATGGTGCTGTACAACATCCCGGGGCGGTGCGGTGTTGCGATGACGGCCCAGACGATCGCGCGGCTCGCCAAGCACCCGAACGTGGTCGCGGTGAAGGAGGCGACCGGCTCGCTTGATCTTGCCAGCGAGATCGCTCACCTGTGTGACCCGGAGAAGTTTACGATCCTGTCGGGGGACGACACGCTGACGCTGCCGTTGATCTCGGTCGGCGGGAAGGGCGTGATCAGCGTGCTGTCGAACCTGCTGCCGGCCCGGGTCAAGGCGATCGCCGACGCCGGGCTCGCCGGGGATTTTGTGGCGGCACGCAAGCTGCACCTGGGATTGTTCCCGGTGTTCAAGGCCATGTTCATCGAGACGAATCCGATCCCGATCAAGACGGCGATGAAGCTGGCGGGGATGGACACCGGCGAGCTGCGTCTGCCGATGTGCGAGATGAGCGAGGACAACTGCGCGACGCTTGAGAAGATTCTCAAGGCCGAGGGCGTGCTTGAGCCGGTGGGGGG
>CBDUNP010000358.1:0-3492 GCA_965368605.1 uncultured bacterium
GCCGAAGAACGCCACGCACGCAGGCTCGAAAAAGTCAACGCGATCGAAGCGTCAGGGTAAATCCAAACCGCCGTTCAAGGCGTGCCCGTTCCCGCTTTCACATCAACACCACCGGAAGCCCCGGACTCTTCATGCGATGATTGCGCCGAATCACCCTCGGACGCTTCTTCTGAACTTTCCGGGGACTCGGGGCTACCGGGCTTAAACGTGGCCAGCGAAGTCTGCAGTTCAGTCACCGCAAGCAGGCTCATCGCCGTCGGCGCGAGCGCCAAACGGTTATCCCACGGGGCCATGCGTACCGCACCTTTCGCCGCAATCCGATCGCGGACGTAGTAACTGCTGGCATCGTTCATCATCAGTTGCTCAACAAACCGAGCGGAATAACCGGCCGACAACAGCCAGCCAAGCTTGTCCTGCCCCGCAGTCGCCACCTCATCCCGCAACACCGTCGAGATAAACATCAACGGCTGGGCATTACGCCAGTCCGGGCTCGGGGGACTGCCCTCCGGCCCAGGCGACAACACAAATCCACCCTGCACGTCGTCCGGCCCGAGCGTCGGCTTGTCGATCACCTGATACGCACACAGCCGATCGATTACCTTCGCCAGAATCAGCTTCCGCCGGTCCAACTCGGCCTTGCGTTTGCCGGTCTCATCCACCTCAGCCAACAATTCGCCGACCCGCTCTTGAGTCAGTGCCAGCCAGGGCAGCGCCACCAGGTTCGGTGCGCGGCCGGGGTTTTCCCAGAGCCGATCCATCAGGCCCCAGACCACTTCCCCCACCGCTTCATCTCGCGTCCGCTCAAACCATGTACCCAGCGCCGCCGCCGACAGGGACGCCGCACCGGCCCCCATCTTCTGGCCCTCCTGCTCCTTGACGTACCCAAGCAAACGCGCCCCCAGCCGATCACGCAGGTCCGCGTCGGCCACCGAATCCGGGGCCTCCAGGTGGGTCAACAGCAGCAACGACACCACACGTGGCTCGACCTCGTCCTTGTCATAAATCCGGTTCTCCGCGATCTGCGATGCCAGCCGGGTCGCGCGTCTCATAAACACGGCCGTGCTCTTGTCCTCCGGCTTCACCTGCATCAGATACCGGCTGTGATGCACCATCGCGTAGCAGGCCAGCGCCGCCTGGTCATCCACCGCCAGAGGCGGGTCGTAACGGCCACTGGTCGGATGATACGTCCCGCGCACCTCGCCGTCTGTTGTAAACCGGCTGGCCAGGTTCTCGATAAGCCGATCCCCCATGCTGACCAGCTCGCGTTCACTCACCGCGTACCTGGGCTGAGCCGTGCGCGACCGGATCAACACCGCCGGGTCCGAGCCCGTGTAAGGCCTGACCATGTGGATCGTTGAAAACCGTGCCAGCCCCGCCCCGTCCGGTCGGCCAAGCGTCCTCACCGCGTCGCGCGGGTAACCTATTTCCTTCAAACCCAGCACCAACTGACTCGACGGCGCGATGTTCCGTGCAATCGCATCGCCCGGCCAGATCCACGCCCACTCGCCCCGCCCGCTATCCACAAACGCCAGCCCGTGATAGCAGGGCGCGAAGTGTGAGAAGACCGCGTCGTCCGGCGCTTTGTCGGGCACCGTGATCGTGCGCAGGCCGTAGCCAAGTTCCAACTCGATATTCAGGTTCGAGCTGACATCAGCCACGGAAATCTTCTTCGTCTCCGTCAGCGATCGCCCCGTCACCACCGCACGGAGGCGCGAGTCCGCCAGACTCTCCAGCACCCCAAGCTCCGCCCGCTCGACCGCCAGCAGCAGCACCGGCACCAGGTCCACCGCGTCGCCGGGGTGATCCAGCACATTGAGCATGTCCTCCCGGTAGGCACGCCCTTCCCCGACGATCACCCCGCCGCTACGCAGGACCAGGCGGACCCCCACCAGGCCGGTCACGTTGATCGGCTTACTCCCCCGCCGGGCGGAGGATGAATCCGACAGCCAGCGTTCGACCTGCCTGAATGCCCGCTGGCCGTGGCTGACGTCCAGCAGCGGGGCCTCGATCGCGATATCCGACTCGTTTTGGGCTTTCACAGCCTGGGGACAGGCCAACCCACAGATTATCAGACCCAGCACCCACGCCCCGGAAACGAGGATTCTCCGCCACGCAACAGGCCTGAACGTGATGCCCGGACGCATCATCCGGGCGAGCGGCAGGAAAAAGCACAATGGGGATATTTTTTTCATCTATATGATATTACAGTATTTATAAAGAAAATGGGTCGATTTTTACAGATTGGCACGCGGGTTGTGTGGTATCTTAGCGTCCAGACAGGAGAAGTAACATGATCAACGCAGTATTCGT
Organism: uncultured bacterium; assembly: GCA_965368605.1. GTDB lineage: Bacteria > Planctomycetota > Phycisphaerae > Phycisphaerales > Phycisphaeraceae > JAJRRS01. Next base: position 2,311 of record CBDUNP010000358.1, read on the forward strand.
CATGAACGCCGATCAGATCGCCAAACGTCGCAAGATCATCATCCTGGCACTGCTGACCTTCGCGGCCCTGTGCTAGGCCCCAGATCGACCGATTCGCTTGCCAGTCATTTAAAAACGCCCACTCATCTGCATGAGCGGGCGTTTTCTGTTTTGAACGGGTTTCATTAATCGGGGAGCCAAGATTACGCCAGCTCGGGGAACGCCTTGCAGACGACCTCCACGAGCCCCTTGACGTGCTCGGTGGACTCGTCCATCAGCTTCTGCTCGTCGGCGTTCAGGTCGATCTCGACGATCTTCTCGACGCCGCCAGCCCCCAGCAGGGTCGGGACGCCGACGAAGTAACCGCCAACGTTGAACTCCTTGTCGCAGTACGACGCACAAGGGAGGATGCGTTTCTTGTCCTTAACGATGGCCTCGACCATATCGATCACACCCAGGGCCGGGGCGTAGTACGCGCTGGTGCCCATGAGCTTGACGATCTCGCCGCCGCCGACCTTGGCCCGGTCGACGATCTCGTTGAGCCGGTCCTCGCTGATGAACTGAGTCACGGGGATGCCGGCGATGTTGGTGTACCGAGGCAGCGGGACCATCGTGTCGCCGTGGCCGCCCAGCAGCAGTGCGTTGATGTCTTCGACGCTGAAGCCGGTCTCCATGGCGATGAAGGTCTTGAAGCGTGCGACGTCCAGGCAGCCGGCCTGGCCGATGATGCGGTTGGTCGGGAAGCCGGTCGTTTTCCAGGCGGTGTAGACCATCGCGTCCAGCGGGTTGCTCACCAGGATCACGATCGAGTCCGGCGCGTGTTTTTTGATGTTCTCGCTGACTTCTTTCACGATCTTCACATTGGTCGCGATCAGGTCGTCCCGGCTCATGCCCGGCTTACGCGGGATGCCAGCGGTGACCACGACCACGTCCGACCCGGCGATATCTTTGTAGTCCGCCGTGCCGGTGATCTGGCTGTCGAAACGGGCCATGGGACCGCACTGGGCGAGGTCCAGCATCTTGCCCTTGACCATGCCTTCAGCCTGCGGGATGTCCAGGACGACGATGTCGCCAAGCTCCTGGCTGGCCGCCCAGAGGGCACAACTGGCGCCAACATTGCCGCCACCGATGATGGAGATTTTCGCACGCTTGGGCATGATCCGAGTCCTTTGGGTAATGAGGTTAAAAAGTCCGCTGTTGGGG
>CBDUNP010000359.1:0-3479 GCA_965368605.1 uncultured bacterium
ACCCAGCGGCTGGCTCGCGGTGACAGGCGGTTCCAGGTTGACCGGGCTTCCGGGGGTCAGATCACCGAGGCTGGACTTCGCCAGCGTCTCCGCGATCACGTCGAATCCCAGCACCCCATCGGCCGTTTCCACCACCGTCAGGCAGACCCCGCTGACGCAGATCGAGTCCCCGTGGGCGGGCGTGTACACCGCCGGATCGGGCCAGCCCCGGCCGTCCACGCGCAGGCGTGCCCCGAAGTCGTTGCGGTCGATGCCGGCGATCCGGCCCTTGGCTTGAACAATTCCTGTGAACATAGCCGAAAGTGTAACAGACCCGGCAGGCCCGCCCCAGGCCCGGTAACGCGAAAAACCCCGGTTTTGGTATCATCCCCGATCCGCCGCCGGGGCACCCGACGGCTAGTAGTCTCAGGAACAACCTTTTTTTACGATTTGAGCAGGACATGAAAACACGGACACACGATTGCGGCGCACTTCGCGAGGAACACGTTGACCAGACCGTCACCCTGGCGGGTTGGGTCAACAATTACCGCGACCACGGCGGCGTGATCTTCATCGACCTGCGCGACCGGGCCGGGATCACCCAGATCGTCTTCCACCCCGAAGCCGCCGAGGCCCACGCCCTCGCTGACAAGCTGCGTAACGAGGACGTCGTCCAGATCATCGGCAAGGTCCTGGCACGCGGCACGGATGACAAGGGCAAGAGCCTGACCAACCCCAAGCTCGCCACCGGCGCGATCGAGGTCGAGGCCCACGAGCTTGAGATCCTGAACAAGGCGCAGACCCCGCCGTTCACCCCCGACGAGGCCGAGCGGACCGGCGAGGAAACCCGCCTGCGTTACCGGTTCATCGACCTGCGCCGCCCGAAGATGCAGCAGATGCTCAAGACCCGGTCTCGGGTGACCAAGGTGATGCGCGACTACTTCGCGGACAACGGGTTCCTCGAAATCGAGACGCCCTTCCTGTGTAAGTCCACCCCCGAGGGGGCCCGCGACTTCCTCGTGCCGTCCCGCTTACAGGAAGGCGAGTTCTACGCCCTGCCCCAGAGCCCCCAGCTCTTTAAGCAGATCCTGATGGTCTCCGGCTGCGAACGATATCTACAGATCGTCCGCTGCTTCCGCGATGAAGACCCCCGCGCCGACCGGCAGGCCGAGTTCACCCAGATCGACCTGGAGATGAGCTTCGTCAACCAGGACGAGGTGATGGACACGGTCGAAGGCTCGATCCGCGCCGTCTGGAAAGACATCCTCGACGTCGATGTTCCCAAGATCAAACGCATGCCCTACGCCGAGGCGATGGACCGGTTCGGCAGCGATCGGCCTGACCTGCGGTTCGGGATGGAACTCATCAACGTCTCCGACCTCGCTTCCAAGACAGACTTCAAGGTTTTCTCCGGCGCGATAGAAAACGGCGGGCAGGTCAAGGCGATCCGCGTGCCCGGCGGCGCGAAGATGAGCCGAAAGGAAACCGACGCCCTGGCCGAGTGGGTCAAGCAGTTCGGCGCGGGCGGCCTGCCTATCTGCAAGGTCGAAGACGGCAAGCTGACCACCGGCGTCTCCAAGTTCGTCCAGGAGATCGCCGACGACCTGATCAAGCGTATGGAAGCCGAGACCGGCGACCTGATCTGCTTCGGTGTGGATGCCAACCCCGCCACCGTCGCCCGCGTCCTCGGCGAGCTGCGCGTCAAGCTTGCCAACGACCTCGGGATGATCGAGCCCGGCCAGTGGGAATGGGTCTGGATCGTTGACTTCCCGATGATCGAGTGGAGCCCGGAGAAGAACCGCTGGGACAGCCTCCACCACCCGTTCACCGCACCCAAGGAATCCGACATCGACAAGCTCGAGTCCGACCCCGGCGCGGTCCTGTCCGATGCCTACGACCTCGTGCTCAACGGCTCGGAGCTCGGCGGCGGCTCGATCCGTATCCACAGCATGGACGTTCAGGAAAAAGTCTTCGGCCTGCTGGGCATCACCCCCGAAGAAGCCCGCGGCAAGTTCGGCTTCCTCCTGGACGCGCTGAAGTTCGGCGCGCCCCCTCACGGCGGGATCGCCTTCGGCCTGGACCGCATCGTCATGCACCTGTGCGACACGACCAACATCCGCGACGTCATCGCCTTCCCCAAAACCCAGACCGGCGTCGACCTGATGACCCAGGCCCCGTCCGAAGTCGATCAGGCGCAGCTGGATGAGCTGCACATTAAGTTGAATCTACCTGTGAAGGGGTAAGTTGGGAGACGAGTATTTGGAATTCGGGCATCCATGTGACGATTGGTATTGTTGCAGGCATGTCACGTTAATAATCCGGCTCAGGCTCCAACCCTAACCCCTAAACCCCACAGCCCAACCCCTAACCACCATGTGCGGAATCGCTGGCATAGTCCGATTCGATGACCAGCCGATCGGTCGGCGGCGGGTCGAGTCGATGCTCAAGCACATGCTCCACCGTGGCCCCGACGGCTACGGGATCAGCGAACACCCCCGCTGCACCCTTGCGCATACCCGGCTGTCCATCATCGACAAGCTCGGCGGCTCCCAACCCATGCACACCCCCGGAGCCCCCGCCCCCGGATTTTCCCCAGGATTATCCCCCGGAACCTCCCCCGCTTCGACACACGCTGGCGACCTCGGCCCGCTGCACCTGGTCTTCAACGGGGAGATCTACAACCACCGCAAGCTCCGCGAAAAACTCACACGCCTCGGCCATCAGTTCAGCTCCGATCACAGCGACACCGAAGTGCTGTTGCTGGGCTACCGTGCCTACGGCAACCAGTTGCCCAAACACCTGCGTGGCATGTTCGCCTTTGCCATCTGGGACGAACATAAACGCGAGCTCTTCATGGCCCGCGACCGGACCGGGAAGAAGCCCCTGTATATTTCCCGACGAGGCAACGAACTCACCTTCGCCAGCCTGCCCGCCACCATCGCCGCCGGGTACGACGAAGCACTCACGCCCGACCCCGAGGCGCTGCTGACGTTCCTGCAATTCGGCTACCCGTTCGGTCGGTCGATGCTCAAAGACATCGACGAGGTCAAGCCCGGCCACTGGATGACGGTGCAGTCTAACGGTGAAGTTCAGACCGAACGCTACTGGCGGCCCCCGCCGATCTCCCGGACCAGCACCGCGATCGGGGCCGTCGAAAGCGTCGAGCAGGTCCTGGAAGAAGCGGTGGCCATGCGTCTCGAAGCCGACGTCCCGCTGGGCTGCTTCCTCTCCGGCGGGATCGATTCGTCCATCATCGCCGCCCTGGCGCAGCAATCCTTGAAAGCGCAGGGCGCAAAGCCTCTGCGCACGTTCAGCATCACCCACACCGACGCGCTGTACGACGAATCGGCGCAGGCCAAAGCGATCGCGGAACACATCGGATCGGACCACACCGAACTGCGTGCCAACCCCTCCGATATGTTCGCCGACCTTGAGCACCTGATGCAGACCACCGGCGAGCCGACCGCCGACAGCGGGATCCTCCCGAGCTACTGGCTCTG
>CBDUNP010000360.1:0-3474 GCA_965368605.1 uncultured bacterium
GCCGAAGAATTACGCAACGCCCTGGGCGGGCCGATGGATGAGTTCAAGCGGATCTCCGACAACTTCGAGTCGCTCAGCCAGGAGTGGACCGCCGTAGGCGAGAACATCAATCAGCTCGTCGAGTTCCGTAGCACGGATGATGTCGATAAAGGCGACGCGGTGGGCAACGCCGCGACCGTCTTGGCCCGGGCCGATCAACGCCTGGCCGAACTCAAGGAAGCGATCGAGGGCGTCAACCAGTACGTCAACGACGAAGAGCTTCGCGAGAACATCCGCACCGGCGCCGCCAGCGCCAAGGAGCTGACCACGCGGGTCAACGACAGCATGGACACCCTCAAGGCCCGGTACGTCGCGGTCGCCGATGAGCTCAGTGCCGTGATCCAGTCTGCAAAACGATTGACCGACAAGGGCGTCGACGGTGGCGGGACGATCGGCAAGATGCTCAGCGATCCGCAGCTTTACGAAAACCTTAACGACGCTTCCGAACGCCTCAAGGCCGCGATCGACGATGCACGGTTGCTGGTCGAGAAGTGGAAGGCTGAAGGGCTGCCAGTACAGTTTTAGTGGTTAGCTGATTTTTCTCCTATGAAATACGTCATCATCATCCCCGACGGCGCTGCCGACTTCCCGATCAACGATCTGGGCGGCAAGACGCCGCTTGAAGCCGCCAGCACGCCCAACACCGATCGGCTTGCCAAGGCAGGCCGGCTGGGCACCGCCGCGACCACGCCCAAGGGGATGCCCTGCGGCAGCGACGTCTGCACGATGTCCCTGCTGGGCTACGACCCGACGAAGTATCACACCGGCCGTGCCCCGCTAGAGGCCGCAGCGTTGGGCATCGAACTAAACGACACCGACTGGATCTTCCGCGTTAACTTTGTCACCGTGATCGATGGCAAGATGCAGGACCACTCCGCCGGACACATCTCCGATGAAGAAGCACGGAGGCTGCTCACCGACTTCGCTTCCCGCGTGGACCTGCCCGGCGCGACGCTCTACCCCGGGGTGAGCTACCGCAACATCATGGTCGACTCCTCAGGCCGTGATTGGGGCGAACTGGTCACGGTCCCGCCACACGACATCCCCGGCGAGCCGCTGCTTAAGCACCTGCCGGTCGGTGGCGACAACGCGAAGCTGCTGCACACCCTGATGGATCGCAGCGCCGAGTTGTTCGCCACGCACGAGATCAACCTGACCCGCCACGAGATGGGCGAACTCCCCGCGACGCACCTCTGGCCCTGGGGCCAGGGCAAGAAGCCCTCGATGCCCAGCTTCCAGTCGCGGTTCAAGATGCGCGGCGCAATGATCACCGCCGTCGATCTGCTCGCCGGGATCTCGCATTTCATCGGGTGGGACCGCCTGGACGTCCCCGGGCAGACCAGCTACCACGACAACGATTACGTCGCGACCGGCAAGCACGCCGTCGCCGCGATTGAAGATTACGACGTGCTCTGCGTGCATGTCGAGGCCCCCGACGAGGCCAGCCACGCCGCCGACGCCGGCACCAAAGTCGCTGCCATCGAATCCATCGACAGGCACGTCGTCGGCCCGATCCACGAGGCCCTGCAAAAACGCGGCGAAGACTGGCGCATCCTCCTGCTGCCGGACCATTACACCCGCGTCGACAACCGCAAGCACGACCCGACCCCCGTCCCGTTCCTCATGGCCGGCAAGAGCGTCCGCGCCGTCCGCGAGGTCCCCTTCAGCGAAGCCAACGGCAACAGCTCCGACCTGCACATCGACTTCGGCCACGAGCTGATGGAATACTTCCTCCACAGCGGGCTGGCGTAACGCGCACACTTACTCTTTTGTCATGAATTATTAGCTCGGATGCATCGGATTCAGCGGATAAGAAAAGAAAGAATTATTCGATCCGCTCTGGCGGTTTTGGTTTATCCGATTCATCCGATCTATCCGAGCTAACTTCTTGATACCGATCTACCGCCCCCATCCACCCTTGGGTCGATCGTCTTCCGCCTCCCCGACGATCACCGCCGTGCTGCCCATCGCGTAGAGCTGGTCGAGCTGGCGTTTGCCGATGCGGACCGATAGCGTGACGGCGTCGCCCTCGTAGTTGCGTTCCAGGACGTTGGCGCGGTTCTCTAAGAAGTGGATCGCCTTGCCGTCGGCGCTGCTGAGTTGGATGTCAAGGTCCAGCGTGCCGCCGCGTGCCTCGGTGCGGATCGCGTCGGTCACGGCATCCAGGCCGTCCTGGGTCTTGGCGCTGATCGGGATGCTGCCGGGGTGTTCCTGCTGGATCACCAGCAGGTCCGCGTTATGCGTCAGCAGGTCGGTCTTATTCAGTAGCAGCATCCGCTTGGGCTCGGTCGCGCCGATGCTGTCCAGGACGTCCATCACCGTGCGGTACTGCTGCTCGGCCCGGGGGTGGGACACGTCCAGCACGATCAGCAGCAGGTCGGCATGGATCGCCTCTTCGAGCGTGGCCTTGAACGAGGCGACCAGATGGTGGGGGAGGTTGCGCACGAACCCGACGGTGTCCGAGAGCATGACCGAGTCGCCGCCGCCGAGGTCCCAGTTGCGTGTGCGCGTCGAGAGCGTGGCGAACAGCTTGTCGTCGGCATACGCGCCGCCTTCCTGCCCGCTCGAGTTCTGGATGGTGGCGTTGAACATCGTGCTCTTTCCGGCGTTGGTGTAGCCGACCAGGCAGACGGTGTAGAAGTCCTTGTTGCGTGCATCGACCTCGCGCGTCTTCCGGGCCTGCACCTCCTTGAGCTCGCGCTTGAGCTGCGCCTTCTTGCGCTGCACGATCCGCCTGTCGATCTCGAGCTGTTGCTCGCCGGGCCCGCGTGTGCCGATGCCCTGTGGCGCGCCGCCGGCGATGCGTTCGAGGTGGGTCCACATCGCACGCAGCCGGGGGTAGGTGTATTCCAGTTGGGCCAGCTCGACCTGCAACCGCGCCTCGTGGGTCCGCGCCCGCGCGGCGAAGATATCAAGGATCAGCTCGCTGCGGTCCAGGACCTTGCGCTCGATGATTTTTTCGATGTTGCCGATCTGCGACGGGGTCAGGTCGTTGTCGAAGATGACGACCTGTGCTTTATGGACCTCGCACATGATCTTCAGTTCTTCGACCTTGCCCTTGCCGATGAAGGTCTTGGGGTTGGGCTTGCGGAGTTTCTGCATGAGCTGGTCGCAGGGGATCGCCCCGGCGGTATCCACCAGCGACCGCAGCTCCGCCAGCGGGTCGTGCGGGTCCGAGCCGTCGTCAGGCAAAAGCCCAGCGACCAGGATCGCCCGCTCCTGCTGGACCGCTAATTGTTCTCGTTGCATCTGCGTCATATCAAGCCATTCTAGCCGCTTAGGCTATCGACGGGTCTACAGCCGCTTTGGGCCGTGATTTCCCGGTTGTTCTGTGTGAGGCCTCACCCCGGGCACAGCCACAGCCCGTCCGTAACGGTCCGTCGGCCAAGCCGAATGTGAGGAGGAAGCCAAGCCCGCGTGCCCGACCAAAGTCGT
>CBDUNP010000361.1:0-3417 GCA_965368605.1 uncultured bacterium
GCTCTAAAACAGGCATTGGGTGTGGATGTGCAGGTTGAACGCCTCGTGAAGCCCCATCGTCACGGGGCCGGGCTGGCCGGTATTGATTTTTTGGCCGTCGATCTGGGTGATCGCGGTGACGTGGATCGTGGTGCCGGTGAGGAAGACCTCGTCGGCGTCGAGCATCTCGTCGCTGCCGAACGCTTTTTCCCGGATGGGGATGCCGGCGGCGTCGGCGCGTTCCAGGACCAGCTGCCGGGTGACGCCGTTGAGGATCCAGCGGTCGGCCGGGTGGGTCCATAGCTCGCCATCACGGACGATCATGGCGTTGGCGTTGGTGGCTTCGGTGACGATGCCGTCGCGGTGCAGGATCGCGGCATCGGCCCCGGCACGGTACGCGGCGTTGGCGGCCAGGACGTTCGGCAGCAGCATCAGGGACTTGATCCAGCAGTTGCCCCATCGCTGATCGGGCATCAGGATCGCGGTCTGGGTCGGGATCGGGGCATCGTCATCCAGCCCGGCACAGGGGGTGGGGACGACCATCACGGTCGGCGGCGTGTCTTTGGGGTAGCGCACGTTACGCGGAGCCGGGCCCCGGGTGATCTGCCAGTAGAACCGGGCGTCGGTGAGGTTGTTCTTCTCAAGCAGGTCCTGAGCGATCTGCGGGAACCGTTCAAAGTCGGCCGGCGGGTCCAGTTCGATCCTGGACAGGCTCTCGGCCATCCGCTGCACATGGCGGTCCATCGCCAGGGGGCGGCCCGCGTAGAACCGCAGCACCTCGTAGACGCCGTCAGCAAAAAGCATCCCGCGCTCATCCACGCTGACCGCGCCGGCGCTTTTGGGACAGAACTCGCCATTAAGATAGATCATCGGGTCTGTTTGAGTCATGGGTCGCCGTGGTATGGGTTTGGGGGCAGACGTGCCGAAACCTTCAGCCGCCAGGCTCTATTATATCGGCGATCGGGTCGGGGCGGCATCGAATAGGCTTGTTTCCCCGTATCGTGCCTTGTTGCAGCCCGGCAGGCCGAATACTACACTCGCCGCTTTCCCATAGGCCCCCGGACCCCAAGTTATGCGATTTGAGCTGATCGACCGCATCCTGGACCGGCAGGAAGACTCGCTGACCGGGATCAAGGCGGTCAGCACCGCCGAGGAGTACCTGGCGGATCACTTCCCGGGCTTCCCCGTACTGCCCGGCGTGATGATGTTGGAGACGCTGGTGCAGGCGGCCCGATTGTTCGTGGACGGCCGAGACGACGCCCCCGCGATGCCGCTGGTCGTGACACAGGTAAAGAATCTGCGTTACGGTAATATGGTTCGGCCCGGACAGGCCCTGAAGGTTCAGGTGACCCTCCGCAAGCAGGACGACGGGGGATACGAGTTCCAGGGGGTGGGCACGGTGGACGAACAGGTCGCCGTCCAGGGGCGGTTTCGGATGGAGCCCTTGAATGCCGCATGATCCGGTAACAGACCCCCCGGAGACCCCCGGGCGTTGAATGTTTGGAGCGAAAGACCATGACCATGACTAAAGACGAAGTATTCGAAAAAGTAAGAGAAGTCCTCGAAGAAGCCCTGGGCGTCGATGAAGACGAAGTCACGCCGGAGGCGACGCTGGGCGGCGACCTCGGTGCCGAGTCGATCGACTACCTGGACATCGTGTTCCGTCTGGAAAAAGCGTTCGGGATCAAGATCAGCCAGGCCGAGCTGATGGCCGACAACGTCCTGAGCGACCCGCAGTACGTGCAGGACGGCAAGGTCACCGACCTTGGCATGTCCGAGCTGCGTAAACAACTCCCCCACGCCGACCTTGATAAGTTCGACGCGTCGCGTCAGGTCGATGAGTTCCCCAATATCTTCACGGTCGAGTCGATGGTGAAGTTCGTGCAAGGCAAGCTGTAATCGGGATTCGGGTCTCGATATTCGGGTATCGGCAGCGACGCCGTCCCGAAACGCGATACCCGATACCCGATACCCGACACTTATGCGTTGGATCTGGATAGACCGCATCCTCGAGCTTGAGCGCGGCCGGCGTTGTGTGACGATCAAGAACGTCAGCGCCGCCGAAGAGGTTGTGCACGACCATTTCCCGGAGACCGACAAGCATCCGGCGATGCCGGTGATGCCTAACCCGCTGATCATCGAGGGGATGGCGCAGACCGCGGGGATCATGGTCGGCCACGCCGGGGACTTCAAGGAAAAAGTCATCCTCGCGAAGATCACCAAGGCGGTCTTCACCGACGTGGCGCGCCCGGGCTACACGATCCGGCACACCGCCGAGATGGATAACTTCTCCCAGGCCGGCGCCTCCACCACCGGCAAGACGGAACTGATCGACCCGCACACCGGCGACATCAAGCCCCTGGCGGAGATCACGTTGATGTTCAGCCACATCGATCACAACATGGCCGGGCTGGAGTTCCCCGAACACAACTTCGTCTTCACCGGGCAACTCATGCAGATGCTCGAAGCCTCCGGGTTCAAGTCCAACGACTGAATACGGCCCGTCGTTTCTTCTCCACCATTATTAGACGGCAACAAACCGTTGGGTTGATATTAATTCTGTGTTATCCGTTTGCGTCGTTACTACATCGTCTCCGGCATAGACTGCCTGCGCATAGACCTATATAAATAACACCTACTATCAGAAAATCGAATGATCGATAAACCAAGGCAGATATCAATTTTGATACGTTGTGTTATGGGGGTTCCACTTACAATGATTACTCATGGGTGTGGAACGTGTCCATCGACTGCTCCGGCTCATCACGGTATTGCAACGTGACGAGCCAAACACAACCGCCTGGCTGCTAAAAGAGCTTGATGTAAGCCGTCGTACTTTTTTCCGCGACCTGAAGCTCCTGGAAGAAGCCGGCGTCCCCTACCGCTACGACCGGGCGCAGGGCTACCACATCGACAAGAGCTTTTTCCTCCCCCCGGTCAATCTCAGTGTGACCGAAACGCTAGGCCTGATGCTGCTGGCCAAATCCGCCGCCAGCCAACGCGGTCGGCCGATGATCGGGCCGGCGATCTCGGCGATTTACAAACTCATCGCCACCACCCCCGACCCGATCCGCGAGGCCTGCAACGACCTGATGGCCAACGTCTCCATCTCGCACGACCCCGCCCCGGTCAGCGACTTGGAGGAGCGCTATCACACGATACTTCAGAGCTGCATCGACCAGGGCAGGAGTTGCCGAGTCGTCTACCAGAGCCCGGTCGAGGCCGACGGCCTGCACGCGGTGCTCAACCCCTACACGCTGCACTTCGTCAGCCGCGCCTGGTACGTCCTGGGTTATACCGATGTCCACGACGAGGTCCGCATGTTCAAGCTCGTGCGCTTCATCGAGGTCGAACCCACGGACGAAAAATTCAGCAAGCCTGAAAACTTCCGCGTCGAAGACAAGCTCGGCAACGCCTGGCGGCTGATCCCCGAGGGCA
>CBDUNP010000362.1:0-3415 GCA_965368605.1 uncultured bacterium
GGCTTTGAGCCAACCAATCGGATTGCACCACCCGCGTGTTTCCACGCAGAGATCAACAAATACATCAGCCGAAATGAGCCCCACGTTCACGCGACGCCGTGACGGTACCATCGCCTATAGGGAGCTTGCCTGCTGCTGGACAACCACACACTCACAACCACTCTGCCTGGCACACGGGTTTCGTTAGCGTCCGGCAATCGCTTAACAATCAGAAAAGATCACTCATCCCGCAACGCGGTGATCAGTCGGCCGCGGAGGGCCTGGCGTGTCGCCAGGAACACCCAGACAAAGCCGAGCGACCACATCAGCGCGAGCGTGACGATCAACGGCAACATGGTATGGGTGCCCCGCCAGGTCGGCGCGACTGAGATGAGCGCAGCGGCTGAACCGATGACAAGCCCGACACTCAGCAGGGCCGCATGCTCAAGCATGACCAGGTGCCGTTGCCGGGCAACGGTGATCCCCACCGCGCGCATCATGGCCAACTCTTTGCGCCGTTCGAGGATGTTCCGCAACACGACGACGCCGATGCCGACGGTTCCCAGCAGCAGACCCAGCCCGCCCAGGGCCTGGAAGATGGACAGGTATGTGTTCTGCACCCGGTTGTATGTTGACAGACGCTGCGAGGTCGGGGTGACCGAGACGCCCATGTCTGACATGGACAGTGTCAGCGACTCGCTTGTGCGTTGCATATCGTCCGGGGGGATGTCGATCAGCAACAACTTATATCCCGCGGCCCCCGGGTACTTACGATTAAACGCCGACTCAGAGACGATCAGGCTGCCTTGAAGGATTGAGTTGCCAAGGGTCGCGACGAGTTGCACGTCAAAGCCATTGCCAAGGTCATCGGTGAGTGTGATCGTATCTCCAACCTTGAGTTTCAACGCCCACTGTGCGGTGTTGGCATCGGCGATCGCCGGGATGGCGCCATTAGGTAGCGGCTGGTTCAGGAGCGCCCAGCCCGACGGGTCACTCACCTCGAACGAACCGCGTTCTGCGAGCTTGGCCGGGTCGAGCCCAAGCAGGCGCGGGGCCGGGACCTGGTTGAGGTTCAGGCAACTCGCATCATCCCCCCCACTGACACGCACCGGCACGACCGATCCCGGCGGCAGTTCCTCCGGCTCGATCCCGTACTGGTCGCGCCCGACGCTTGTGTTGATGTCATAAAGAATAGGCAGGGTTGATTCCGCGATCAGGGTAAATCCGCCGGTCCCCGAGTTCGGCCGTGTGGGGTCGTCGGGTGGGGATTGATAAAACCCGGACACTGCGATCACAAGGAAGACCCCGGACGCAATCAGGGCGACGACCGCCAGGCTCCGTCCGCGTCGGCGTGTGGTATTCAATGCCGCCAGCTTCCAGAGCGTGAGCCCCTTGGACACCCGCTGCGACAACGCGGCCAGCGCGCCGAACACGATACTCAAACCGCCGGTCAACAGCAGGACACCGACCCCGAAGAATACGCCGGCCGCTGCTTTTGGATCGCTGAAGTCCGTGGTTATGAGCAACACGGCCGCGCCGATGAAGAGTAATACCGCGACGAGAAACGCCCATCGTGCCCGATGAGGCTGGGACGATTGCACCCCCGCCCCGCCGGATAACATCGCGCGGACAGGACGCCGTAACTGCGACCTCATGCTCAATCGCATCGCGATCATTGCAACCGCTAACCCCGACGCAAACCCAATGACCAGGCTGGATACGTCCATATGAAACGTGATCCCGGTCCCCCCTACCGCGCCGCGCCAGGCCCCGGACAACACGCTGAGCACACACAGGGTGTAGCCTATGCCGCCGAGTAAACCAACAGCCGCCCCGGCTACGGCCACAAATCCCCCTTCGATGAGTAGCAGCCAACGCACACGTCTCGCTGGCCAGCCGACCGCGGAGAGGATGCCTAGCTCCCGGGATCGCATCTCGACACCGAACACGAACAGCAATCCTGTCAGCAGCACAGCCGAGACGATGATGAAGAAAGACAGGCTCAGGAAAAGCGCCCCGAAGTCTACGGTGGCGTTGCTGGCTTTAAGTGCGGGGCCTCGGACGTCGCGCGGCTTCAGGCCGACCATTGTCGGGTCGAGTCGATCGCGGATGTCCTGCTGGGAGATTTCAGGTGGTAAACGGATCGCGGTCAGCGTGCCGAAGCGGTTTGCCCACAGTGCCTGCCCGCGTTTGATGGAGACAAATGCCTTGGGTGTTGCCCGGTAGGTGTCCCAGTAGTCTTCATCCTTCTGGCGGATCCGCGAGCGGTCGATCATCGGGCCGCCGTCCCAGTCGCTGATCTGGTCAACGTCGTCGAGCCCGGGGAAATCGGGCACGAGAGTGCGGTCGGCGTACGGGCCTTCGATCGGAACAATGCGTGCCACGGTTAATGAGGCATGAGCCTCTTGCAAGTCACGCCCGGAATCGGCTACGTAGTAGGTCAGTACCAACTCGTCGCCAACCTCGGCGTTCAAGTCATCGGCAAGCCAGGCATTGATCGCGATCTCGTCATCGCTTAAATCGCTATTCATCGAGGCAATCATGGAATAAGGCGTCTGCTGTGATCCGTGCGTGATCGTGTTGACGAAGTAGGTCAGTATCCGTTCGCCGGGCAGGTCGGCCAGGGCCTTGACGACCGGTTCATCAATGAACACACGCTCGGACCGCAGCTCGCCACGGCCGTCGTCCAGGGTGCGCCAGACCAGCTGTGCATCGCTAAGCCGCCAGGCCTCATCGACATCATCGATCGGCTTGTCTGCCAGCAGCAGGTTGGCACGCCCGGTCATCTCCAGACGATCGCACAACCATTGGCGGGAGACATAGGCGTTCAACGCGTCGGCATCGGAACGCAGGCTGAACTGATTGTCGACGATGCCTGTCACAGACACCCGGAGGCTGATGGTGTTATCCCCCTCCTCGAAACCTATCGGCAGGTCCTGTGACAGTGCGGACGGAGTGACGAATCGCAGGATTACGGAATCACCCACTTCGGCATTCAGTTGCAGGGCCAAGGCTTGATTAAGAATCACTTCGCCACTCTCGGGCTCGGTGATGTTATCCAAAAGACCTGTAATATTTTCGTCGATGCCCAGCACCTGCACGGTGTTGGCCCGTGCGCTGAGATCGGGTTTCACCGCGACGCCATAGAGCTGCATGACCGCGGCGGCGGATTCATCGGACAGTTCATTGGCCAGCGAATCGTTGAAGAATCGGTCCGCGGTCGGCATGGCTGTGTGCACATGGCCAAGCCGGGCGAGTGCGGCGGCGCGGAGGCTGTGCCGCACGCTGTCGCCGATGAGCAACGCACCGGTGATCACAGCCGTAGCGATCGCCACGCCCAGCCCGACACTCAGGTGCTGCCTGCGGTAGAACGTGAGGCTCAGGCGTATGAGTCGGCTGAGGTACATCTAGACCTCGCCTTCAACCAGCCCGCCTT
>CBDUNP010000363.1:0-3412 GCA_965368605.1 uncultured bacterium
AATGGCCAGGGCCGGATTTGAACCGGCGACACCTGCATTTTCAATGCAGTGCTCTACCAACTGAGCTACCTGGCCCCATGGCCGAAACCATCCGCTGGGCGTGCCCGGCGGGCTGACCGCTTGCATTGACTAGCAAACCGGTCAGGGGGCTAAGGTTATCGCCGTCCCCCGCTGTGTCAACCCGCCACACGGGGTGCCTTGATGGTTCCCAGGCGGGGCGGGTATCCCCGAGGGGGGCGGTCATTGGCTCGGATGCCCGGGAAGGGGCCGATTCTGTCCGGATTGGGCCGGATTGGCACCTGCCAGTCGACTTTGTTATATTGCCCGGCTCGCCGGTCCCCGGGCTCCCCCCGGATACCCCCGAAATCGGGAGCTAGACCCAGGCGTCACGACGACACAAACGGCATTAGGAGCCAGTCATGGCCAAGAAAGAAGTCAGCACCGTATTCAAGATCCAGGCACCCGGCGGCTCCGCGACCCCCGCGCCCCCGATCGGCCCGGCTCTCGGTGCCAACGGCGTCAACCCCGGGCAGTTTATCTCCCAGTTCAACGACGCCACCCGCCACCTTAACGGCAAGGTCGTCGGCTGTGTGATCACGGTCTTCCAGGACCGTACGTTCACCTTCGAGATCAAGAGCCCACCTGCCGCCGTCATGATTAAGGACGCCGCCGGCATCGACAAGGGCTCGGGCGTGCCTAACAAGGACAAGGTTGGCAAGCTCACCCAGGATCAGCTCAAAGCCATTGCTGAAGAAAAAGCCAAAGAGCTCACCGGCCACAGCGTCGAGGCCATGATGCGAACACTCGCCGGCACCGCACGCTCCATGGGCGTGACGATCGAAGGCTAAACGAATCACTCCGGGTTAAGTGAATACACAAGGCTTACCACGTGCCACAAACCGTGGGAGACCAGACCGGGCACACGCCCGGCAACGTCACAAAGGATGGTTAGATATGCCGCGATCCGGCAAACGTTACAGAGCAGACAAGCAGGCGCACAAGCTCAAAGAGCTCGTGCCGCTTTCCGAAGCCGTCAGCCGCGTCAAGTCTTTCAAGGCGACCAAGTTCGATCAGTCGATCGAGCTGTGCATCCACCTGGGCATCGACGCCAAGCAGGCCGACCAGATGATCCGTGGCTCGCTGTCCCTGCCTCACGGCATCGGCAAGAGCAAGCGCGTCATCGCGTTCTGCACCTCCGACAAGGTCGGCGACGCCAAGGCCGCCGGCGCGGTTGAGGCCGGTGGCGAAGAGTTGGTTAAGAAGGTCGAGGATGGCTGGTTGGACTTCGATGTCGCCGTCGCCAGCCCCGACATGATGCGGGTCGTTTCCAAGCTCGGTAAGGCTCTGGGCCCCAAGGGGCTGATGCCCTCGCCCAAGAGCGGCACGGTGACGCCGAACGTCGCCCAGGCCGTCAAGGAATACGCCGCCGGCAAGGTCGAGTTCCGCAACGACAAGGACGGCAACGTCCACGCCGCCGTCGGCAAGCACAGCTTCGACGCCAAGGCGCTGGAAGAGAACGCCGACGCCTTTATCACCCACATCACGAAGATGAAGCCGTCTTCGACCAAGGGCACCTACATCAAGTCCATCTCGATGTCGGGCACCATGACACCCGGCGTATCGATCCAGGTCGACTAACCCTCACAAAACACCACCGCGGCCAGACGCCGCGAACGCCCAAGGGGCATTACCATGAGCAAACCCGTTAAAAACCTGATCGTCGAGTCCTACAAGAACCGCTTCGAGGGACTCACCGGCGGCGTGCTCGTTGACGTCCGCGGCATCAAGTCCAACGACACCAACGACCTGCGTGCCGACCTGGCCAAGAAGCAGATCAAGGTCACCATCGTCAAGAACAGCCTCGCCCGGAAGGCCTTCGAGGGCGGCGATCTGGCCCCGCTGAACGACATGATCGATGGCCCTAGCGCCATGGTCTATCCGGTCGCGGAAGAGGCCAGCGTTGTCAGCGTTGCCCGTGAGCTGATCGACATCGCCAAGAAGCTCAAGCAGCTGGAGTTCCGTGGCGCACTGATGGAAGGCGTGATCTTCGGCCCAAGCGAGATCGAGGCCCTCAGCAAGTACCCGACCAAGGAAGAGGCTCAGGCTCAGGTCGTCCAGATCTTCCTCAGCCCCGCACAGAAACTCGTTGGTGCCGCCACCGGCCCGGGCAAGAAGATCGCCTCGATCATCAAGGCCGTGCAGGAGAAGCTGGAGAACGGCGAAGAGATCAAGAAGGCAAGCTAACTAATCTATCAACCCGTACATCGTGTCCGACTGGCCCCTCGGGGTTAAACCGTAGCAGCGTGCCACGGCCTCTCGGATGGATCGTTTTAGAGAATGTAAAGGAATCGAATCATGGCAGAAGCAGCAATCAAAGAACTCGGTGACAAGATCGTCGGCCTGACCCTCAAGGAAGCTGTCGACCTGGGCGACTACCTCAAGGAAGAGTACGGCATTGAGCCTGCCGCCGGCGCCGTCGCCGTCGCAGCCGGCCCCGCCGCCGCCGACGCCGCCGAAGAGCAGACCGAGTTTGCAGCCGTCCTGACCGCCGCCGGCGATCAGAAGATCAAGGTCATCAAGGTCGTCCGCGAGATCACCGGCCTGGGCCTGAAGGAAGCCAAGGATCTGGTCGACAACACGCCCAAGCCCCTCAAGGAAGGCGCTTCCAAGGAAGAGGCCGAAGGCATCGCCGAGAAGATCAAGGAAGTCGGCGGCACCGTCGAAGTCAAGTAATTTTCAGCGAAATGACTCGCTGGTTACAAGCAAATATGCACAAGGCCGTCCCCACCGGGACGGCTTTGTGCGTTAATGAGCGTATTCGATCGCGGGCGTTTTCATCGATCTCGCACATCAGACACTAATGTGTTATGATAAGGCTCCGCCGGTATCCCACCCTGACGAATCCTGGACCCATGCCACAGAATCCTACCACCCAGAAGCGACTGTTGATCTGTGCCGGAACCGCCGTCGCCGCGATCGCGACGTACTTCCTGCTACCCGCCTCTATGGACGAATTAGCCAGGCGGACGGTGGCGATCTTTTTGGTCGCCGCGGTCTTCTGGGCCACCGAAGTGCTCCCGCTCTACGCCACCAGCTTGTGCATCATCGGCATGGAGATCCTCTTCCTGGCAGACAAGGGTGGCCTGGCACGCCTACTCCCGGCCCGGAGCCCGATCCCCGAGGATCAGAGCTTTAACTACACGATCTTCTTCTCCTCGTTTTCCTCCGGCATCATCATCCTCTTCATGGGCGGGTTTCTCCTCTCCGCCGCCGTCACCAAGCACGGGCTGGACCGCGCGATTGCTTCGCGGATCCTCCAGCCGTTCAACCGACATCCGCTGACGCTGGTCTTCGGCATCCTGATGATCACCGCGTTCTTCTCGATGTGGATGAGCAACACCGCGACGACGGT
>CBDUNP010000364.1:0-3393 GCA_965368605.1 uncultured bacterium
GCGCTGGAACTTCCGGGGGTGGGGTTTGCGGGGTTGGAGTGTCCCGGAGCCGGCCCACACGATGGTACTCGGCGGCATACTGATATTGTTGCGCCGTCGGCGTGCTTGAGCTTTTACGTTTGCGGGGCAGGCTCACCGGTTAAGGGCTGACGTTGTTGGGCGACCCTTCCAGGAAATCCAGGAACGGGGTGATGAACCGGTCGTAGGCCTCGATATGCGGCAGGTGGCCCACATCGTTAAGTTCAACCAGGGTAGCATTGGGGATCGCGGCGGCGGCGGTTCGGCCTAGTTGCGGGTAGTCGCCCAACTCGCTTTTCAGCTCCGCGTCGACCAGGTCCTTGCCTAACGCGGTACGGTCTCGCTGCCCGATCACCAGCAGCGTGTCTGCCTTGATCCGGGGGAATTCGTGGACGACCGGCTGGGTGTAGATCATGTCGTAGGTCTGCGCCTGTACCCGCGCCAGCTGCGGGTAGTCGTCGGCCGTCATCATGCCCGCCAGAACATCGACCCAGGGCTGGTATTCGGGCTTCCATTTCCCGTCGTAGTAACTGTTCAGTTGATACCGCTTGATCGATTCGACGCTGGCTTTCATTTCCCGCTCGTACCAGCGTTGCAGCCCTCGGTACGGGACGCCCTTTTGGGCCCAGTCCTCCAAGCCGATCGGGTTGACCAGGATCAGCCGGTCGGTCACGTCCGGGTACATGAGGGCGAACCGTGACGCGAGCATGCCGCCCATCGAGTGGCCGACGATGGTCGCGTGATCGACCCCCAGCGTATCCAGCAGCGACCGGGTGTTGGCCGCGAGCCCCGTAAAAGAGAACTGATACCCGGTGGGCTTGCTCGACTTGCCGAACCCGATCTGGTCGGGGATGACGACACGGTAACCGCGAGCCGAGAGGTCCCGGGCGGTCCGCTCCCAGTAAGCACCGTTGAAGTTTTTACCGTGCAGCAACACCACCGTGCCCACCGGGTCCCCGGCCGGGGGCACGTCCATATACGCCATCTTCAGGGTATCTCCGGCGTACTTAATGCTGTGAGCGTGGACCTCGAACGGGTACGTAAACCCCTGCAGCTCGATCCCGTAGTTAGGGGTTTGCGACGGGGCGGCCTCTTCCGCCAATGCGGGGCGTTGCAGCAAAGCGATCACCGTTAGGACCAGCATAAAAAAAAGCCCGTATGCCCGCGGCAACGGCTCGACACGCTCAACACTCATACTGACAGCCTTTTCCCTGATGACCTGATCCAAAACGATACTCCTGATAGCGGTGGGGTTTTACAAAAATCCGGGCAATCACGCCTGACTCGCAAGTGTAGGCACGCTCAAAACGGTTGACCCGTTTTAAATGATTTTTTCCACCAGATTCGGGGGCGTGCCGATGTCGACGACCTGGAACTTGCCGACGTAGGGCCAGGCGGCGGTCATGGTCCTGCTTGAGCAGTTTTATGCCCTCTACACTCATGCGGCGATCTTGTGCCGTGGACGACTACACTGTCGCGTAAGACACTGACACCCATGAGTACGACTGCCCCGGGTTCGGTGACCGCGGCCGCATGACTGACAGGCGGAGGGACTGCGGCATTCCATGTGCCCAAGACGAGGTTCAGGCCCGCGATCTCCAAGTGGAATCAACCGCCACACCCCCCACAGCCCCCGCAACCGCCGCCGCAACCACTACAGCCCGAGCACCCGCTACCGCCATCGGAGGCGTTCCCGCCGTTGCCTGGCTTCAAGGCGGATTGCAGCGGTCCGGCCTCGTCGGACGGCAAGGCCCCCGGGCCGTAGAGGCCGCAGGCCCAGGCCCAGTCGGGGGAAGCATCGTTGCGGATAAGCTGTTTTTTCCGCAGCCTCTTGCGGGTCATCCGTAGAGCCCGCCGCCCTCGGGCCGTCGCCCGCAGGCCGGAGAAGGCAAACTTAAAGGCGAAGCCTAATGATAGTAAGCCGGCAACAATAACTAAAAGGAACGATTCGCCTCGGTCATACCCGATCTTCACCCGCATCGCACACGCGACCACCAACAAAACAAACGGTATGGCAGAGACCATTCGCCAAAAGAATCGCGTGAGCGCACCGGACACGAATTCTCGTTCGATTAAACCGTCTTCGATATCAGATGCCGAGTGCTTGACCGCCCGACGTGCATCCTTGACGGTCCCGCCGGCCGCTCCAATCACATAGACCGTGTGCTCGGGGCTTCCCATTTCTGTTGGCGCATCCCCTTTGACTTTCAAGCGTCGGGGTTTGACCAGTTCCAACCGCCCCGCCTTGAACATGCCCGCCATTACGGCGTCGGCCAGGCGTTCCCAGCCGCCACTTAGGTATGCCGCTTCGTAGACGTTTAACTCGTGCGATTCTGCCACGTCAAAACTTCTCCACGGCATCCTCCCTATCCAACGCACGATCATGCTGATGAAAAAAGCAATCAAAGCCAATAAGGCAAAATGCACCAGAAACTCGATGGCGGTCGGCGTTTCGATCCAATCCATAGGCCAAGCTGAAAGTAGTAACATCACCTCGATTCCTCCGGGGTTGTTAAGGGTGACGACGCCAGGGTTTCTTAAGGATGTAGACTTCACTGGGGAGCACGCGGACGCCGATCATGCGCGGGCCGAAACGGACGGCTGGGAGGGGCCAGATGTCTCTGGGCGGCGTCTGGCCGAACAATCGTATGTAGCTGTCGAGCGTGCTGTTGTACTGCTCGTCGTATCGTCGGCCTTCGTCGGTGCCGCCGCGTGTCGGACCGTGGTGGAGCTTGGTGCCTAAGACGTTCGGGCAGAATTCTTCCCAGTAATCGCGGGTGTACAGCAGGTGCAGGTGCCAGGCCTGGTCGACTTCATCCGATGGCGTGACCGGGTGCCCGGCGGCCACAGCGAGGTAACAGAAACGCCGGTACTCTTCGACCACACGTACCGCAAAGTCCACTGTCCAGCGGTTCTCGCGTGCGAGCCGACGGGTGAAAGGCAGGTCGGCTTCGGGATCGTCCAGTATGTGCTGGCGGATCTTCTGCCAACGCGGGTCTTGACTCGCCAGCTTCAATTCCACTTCAGATTGCTTAATTGTGTTTCCCATCGTGAAGCTCAAAATGAGGCGACCAGTTTACCACATATCTAATCGTCATCTGTTGGCTAAAGCCGTTTGCAGAATGACATACCACGTCATTCTCCCTCGCCCCCGCGCAGGCGGGGTCCATGCGAAAGCCAAACTGGATTCCCGCCTGCGCGGAATGACGGAAGATCTTCATGTAGGAGGCTCAAACAACCGCCTGAGTAGTTCCGGGGGTGTGCCGATGTCGGCGACCTGGAACTTGCCGACGTAGGGCCAGGCGGCGGGTTGGGAGAAGCCGAGCTTGGGGGCGACGAAGGTGATGGTGAGGTCGGCGCGGACGGCGTGGTTGT
>CBDUNP010000365.1:0-3377 GCA_965368605.1 uncultured bacterium
CCGGGGGCGAGGCGGAAGAACTTTTTGGGGGCGTCTTCCATGAAGTCTTCGCGTTCGATGTAGAGCTCGCCGGAGAACGGGACGGGGCGTGTGCCGGCGTCGGGGTCTTCGGGGTTGTTGATGCAGTCCATCTGCTCGACCTGGCCGTCGGGGTAGTTGGTGATGACGACCTTGAGCGGGTTGAGCACGGCCATGCGGCGCGGGGCGCACTTGTTCAGGTCGTCGCGGAGGATCGATTCGAGCTTGGCGAACTCGATGTTGTTGTCACGTTTGGCGACGCCGGCCTCGTCCCAGAAGCGCGTCAGCGAGCCGGGAAGGAAACCGCGCCGGCGCAGCCCGCGCAGGGTGGGCATGCGCGGGTCGTCGAAGCCGGTGACGTGGCCCTTGTCGATCAGCTCGGCCATGCGGCGTTTGCTGGTGAAGGTGTAGGTGATGTTGCCGCGTGCGAACTCGATCTGCCGGGAGGGGAAGATGCCCAGCTCCTTGATGAACCATTCGTATAGCGGACGGTGGGACTCGAACTCCATGGAGCAGAGCGAGTGGGTGATGTTTTCAAGCGAGTCGCTTTGGCCGTGGGCGTAGTCGTAGAGCGGGTAGATGCACCAAGTATCGCCGGTGCGTGGGTGCGCCTCGTGGAGGACGCGGTACATGACCGGGTCGCGCAGGTTGATGTTGGGCGAGGCCATGTCGATCTTGGCGCGCAGGACGCGCGAGCCGTTGGGGAACTCGCCGGCCTTCATGCGTTTGAACAGGTCGAGGTTTTCATCAACGGGGCGGTCGCGGAACGGGCTGTTCGTGCCGGGGGTGGTCAGCGTGCCCCGGCCGGCGCGGATCTGGTCGCCGGTCTGGTCGTCGACGTAGGCCTTGCCCGCCTCGATGAGCTTGATGGCCCAGTCGTAGAGCTGGTCGAAATAGTCGGACGCGTAGTACTCGTGCTCGCCCCACTCGATCCCGAGCCAGGCGAGGTCTTCCTTGATGGCGTCGATGTATTCCTGTTCTTCCTTGGTCGGGTTGGTGTCGTCGAAGCGGAGGTGGAAGCGTCCGCCGAACTCTTTGGCGATGCGGTAGCTGACGCCGACGGCCTTGGCGTGGCCGATGTGCAGGTAGGCGTTGGGCTCGGGGGGGAAGCGGGTAACGATCGGCTTCTGGAACCGGCCGGACGCCAGGTCCTCAGCGACGAACTGATGGATAAAGTCGCGGGCGGGGGAAGCGTCCGGGGTGGATTCGGCCGTGCTCATAAGGAAGGTTCTGGGTTCTAAAGGATCGGGGCTCAGTATCGGCAGGATTGTAGGAAGTTTGCCGCCCGGGTGTCACACAAGTCGACACACGCGGGCACGATCAGCACACTACTCTTTCGGCAGCTTGAGCCTGGGGTCCGCAAGATCGAGCTGATACATCAGTTGATTATAGTTGTACCGGGGCGTGGGAAACTTCGCACCGGAGAAGGTATCCGCGTAGGTGCCCTCGAAATAGATCACCCGCCCGCCGTCCTGGTCGAAGTAAGGATGGTGCTTGGGGTTGTAGAACGTGTAGTCGTTGTGGGTCACGATCTTACGCGCCCACCGCCAGGGGCCATGCGGTTGGTCCGCCTCGCTGTACCACACCTCGCCGAGCATGGAGGAGCCCATGATCTGGACGGCGATCATGACCCACCTCTGCCGGTACGGGTTCCACGCCACCGACCCGCCATGCAGCGCAATCGGTTCACCCGACTCCGCATCGCGGGTATTGATCCAGGCCTCGTCCTTCCGGAGTTCGCCGGCGTCGATCAGGGCTTTCTGCCGGGTACGATCGATCCATGATGTCCCCGCCTTCCAGTCCCAGACGACGCGCCCCTGCCCGTCACGCTGAACTTTCACGGCCCCGTCTTCATAACGTGTGCCGGGCTCCAGGCAGGTGAACGACTCATACATGGTCGGGTCGAGCACGGCATCCCATTCCGCCCGCACCCGGGTCAGCGGGTAGGGCCTGGGGAAATACACATACCGCTGCCCGTCGATCGTCACGTCAAAGGGGTGCCCGGCCGGGTGCAACTCCTCAGATATCTCCAGAGGCTTGAGCGTCTCGAAAATCTCGGCCTCATCATTGAAAACCACCAGGCGGTGCCCCAACCGCTCGCCGAGCGATTTCATGTGGCTGGCGTGACCGATCAAGCGGTCCTGGCCTGCGTTGTCCGGCAAGACGATCAGGCCGTCCATCCAGTACAGCCCCGACTTCACCTCCGGGAACGGCGCCATCGGTCGGCTGAATCCCTGGTCATCGACGAAATAAGTCAGGTCCACCCCGTGCGACGGATCAAGCCCGCCGTCTTCGGGCAGGTCGGTCACCGCACCGGACACGCGGAAGTGGCCCAGCGGGTACGACTCCCGGCCGGTGTCGCCCCAGAACCAGTAGAGCTTGCCTTGATAGATCGCGTTGATGACGGAGTCCTGCCCGACGACTCGGCCGTTGAACACCGGCTCACGGATCGGCGTGTCCATGCCAAGCAGGACGCTGTCGCGGTAGATGCCCTGCCCGGTGATGCGGTAGACCCGCTGCGCGATGTTGGTGCGATTGACCTTTAACTGAACCGAGCCGCCGGGCGTCGGGCGGATCTTGGTCCCCCGGTAGCCAAACCCGTCGGCGGGGTAGGTGTAGCCGTGGCTTGAGATGTGCAGGTAGACGTCACGGCCCATCAGCCCGGGCTCGAGAAACGCGGCCCGGCCGGCGCTGTCGGTATACAGGCGTATCCCGCCGGTGGTTCGCAGCTCCACCATCGGCACGCCACGGCCCGTCTGCGCGTCGACCACCTCGATCGCGAAGTAGTCCCCCACCTCAGCCGACGCCCGCGGAGCCGCGACGACAGCCACCACCCACAATGCAACGATTAAAGCCCGCATCGGCGTACTATAACCCGGCCGTCGGCATCCGCTACAATCCCGCCATGACCGCTAAGAAAGTCGTTACTCGATTCGCCCCCAGCCCCACCGGCAACCTGCACATCGGCGGGGCACGCACCGCGCTGTTCGCCTGGGCCTTCGCCCGGCAGAACCAGGGCCAGCTCATCCTGCGCCTGGAAGACACCGACCTGGCGCGATCCAGCCCGGAATCCACCCGGGGCGTCATCCGCGACCTGCTCTGGCTCGGGCTGGAATGGGACCAGGGCCCCGCCCCCACCGCCGACCCGGGCAGCGATCCGTATGACCGCGCCACACAGATCGGCGATCACGGCCCGTACTTCCAGTCGCAGCGCCACGAGGACGGCGTCTACGACGAGTTGATCCAGAAGCTGCTGGACTCGGGCCATGCGTACGAGGACGGCGACGCGGTGCGGTTTCGGATGGACAAAGACATTGCCTTCGACGACATCGTCTACGGCCACATCGAGATCAAGGCCG
>CBDUNP010000366.1:0-3377 GCA_965368605.1 uncultured bacterium
TTAGATAAGGACACCCCCGCCACAACCACGCATCATCCTCGCTTGCCGTGATCGCAAACGATACGACTCGCGGCGCCGTGTGCCGCTCCGGGCGCGGCGCCGTTTTTACCGGCCGTCTAACAACCACCTTCGCTATTCCGGCGGTGCGCCCAACGCCTCGATCACCCGCGTAAACCCCCACCCCAGCGGGTCGTCCTCGTCCGCCACAGCCGCCGCAGCGTGCGCCGCCTCCGCCTGGGACCGCAACGACGGCGCGGCCGCCGGGTCCAGCGACGAAATAAACCCGTCCCACTGCGTCTGCAAGGCTTCAGGCAGCCCCGTGTACCACGCCACCATCTCAGCCAGTTCCTCGCCCTGTATCACCACGCCCCCGAAGTGGGCCGCCTGGAAAGCCTCATCGGCCTCCGCCCAGCACGCGTAGTAAAACAACGGCAAGCCAAACCGCTCACGCACCTCACCCGACCAGGTCAAACGCCCCGCCTGCCCGTCCCACTCGCCGTTGGTCGCCAACGGCTCCGAGTTGCAAACCAGCTCTACATGCACCTCATCCGGTGAACTGAATAACTCAAACTCGATCCCAGCCGCGGCAAGAAACGTCAGCATCACCGCCTGCTCGACATCGCCCTCCTCCATCGGCTCAGCCTGATCTTCAGGATCCAGGCCCCAACCCGCCACAATCGCCGCACCCGCTTCACTCGCCAGGAAACGCTCCCAGGACTCCCTGATCACCCCGTCCGACATGCTCAAAAAATCCAACGACCCCGGGATCGAGTCGCCCGCGTCCAGGCCCATCCGTGCCGCCACCTTCCGGCGGAGCATCTCCCCAACCTGTTCCTCATTGCCATCCGGACCAAAGACGTGCAACAGCAACACCAGGTCGTCTTCCGTCAGATAATCACGATCCATCAGGTACTGCCCTACCCGCGCCACATACGCCATCCCCCAGTCCTCCGCCTGCTCGCCCCGACGCTCCATCTCCAAGACATACAGGCTCAGGTTCTTCATGTCCCGCCGCATCTGCGTATCCATAAACCCGTGCAGCGTCGCCCACGTCGGCTCACTACTCAACTCCGACTCGAACCACGCAATCAACACATCCGCCACCCGGTCCGTCGCCAAGAGCCGCGTCTCGACCTGCCCGACCAGATCATCGTTACCACGGAACCGCTCGGCGTAGCTGTAGATCGACCCCACCGGGCTATTCAATTTAAGCCACGTCCCCGATCCTCCCACGTCCCCCGGCAACTCATCAAACACCCCACTAAACCGCAGCGCATCATCCCCCTCGGCCTGATCCACCTGCGCATAAATCGTACGCAGCCGATCTTCGAACCCATCGCCATTCTCCACCGTCAACGCCCGATGCACCCCCTCCCCCTCCGCTGACATCACCAGACGATAGATCGTCGGCGACGAACAACCCGCCAACAAAACACAAACCACCAGCGTTAGTATCCGTGTGATATTCATCTGATTTACCCCTGTTTGAATAGACTCGACCGCGACACCTAACCCACCCCCATCATAACACGCCCCCCACCCACCCTAACAGAACAACCCAACTATAGGTGCAACACGGAGGCTTGCCGTTTAGCGGTTATCTCAAGAATAGACCCAACAAAAAACCGGCTCCCCGCAAGAGGAGCCGGCCAAAGATCAACTCAGAATTAACTCACTCCGCATCAACGCCGACGCATCAGACCAGCCGCCGCCAGGCCCATCAGGCTCAGCGTCCCGGGCTCAGGGACGTCGACCGTCCCCGTGATCTTGCTGGAACCACCGCCGCCGTTCGGGGGCGGGCCGACCGTCTGCAAACGCCCGGCGATCGTCTGGCCATCAAACAAAGACACCGTCAGGCCATTGGGATGCGACAGCGTGAACATCGTCATCTCGATCAAACCCCCGGCCCCGCCTGGCTGACCAAACGCGATCCCCGCGTCCATCGCGCCGGGCGATCCGCCACCGTTAAGATTGTTATTCGCGCTGCCGACCGAGCCGACGTTGCCCGAAAAATCAAATGCCGTGATATCCGCACCGACCACACTCAGGCCCGCCAGCAGCGAGTCGTCGCTGATGTTAAACCAGAACCCGCCCCAGTCGCCGGTGTTCGGATGCCCCGCCTCCTGAACCGTAGAGAGCGTAACCTTGACATCGTTGCCCATCTGCTCGAATACAGCCCGGCCGATCAGGTCAGTGCCCGTGTACTCATCCATATCACCCATGAGCGTGGCCGCATCAGTCGATGTCACACCGACCAGCAGCATCGCCGCCGCGCAAATCATCTTCAAGCAACTCTGATAACTCATCGCCCTTGCCTCCATCGAAATAGCAGACGCCATGGATCCCGACACACACACAGACAGCGTGCGTATCACGGGTGCTTTCTCTCCCTGAATCATGCCACCGGAAAAACCCGAAGCCAGTTGGACACCCCTAACATCACAAGACTTTAACAGTCCTGTCTGCTGGGCTAGCTGGGCAATTTATAGCTTACCATCACAGCCCCGAAAAACCTACAGATAACCTGCCGACGTGCAAAATCCGTCCGGTAATAACACGGCACAAACCATTCAACTCCCCCATCTACCCATCGAACCGCTTGATAATCAGCGTGTCGTTCTGCCCGCCAAAACCGAAGCTGTTCGACAGGCACACCTCGACCTCCGCGTCCCGCGCCGCGTTCGCCACGTAGTCCAGGTCGCACTCCGGGTCCGGGTTGTTCAGGTTATGTGTCGGCGGGAGCTTCTGGTCACGGATCGCAAGCACGCACGCGATCGCCTCGACCGAACCCGCCGCCGCGATCAGGTGCCCGAGCATGCTCTTGATCGAGCTCATCGGGATCGACTTCGCCCGATCCCCGAAGACGACCTTCACCGCCTTGGTCTCGATCGAGTCGTTTTCCTTGGTCCCCGTTCCGTGCGCCGAAATATAGTCGATATCCTCAAGCCCAAGCCCCGCGTCTTCCAACGCAAGATGCATGCTCTTCGCCGCGCCCCGGCCCTCCGGGTGGATATCGGTGATTCTGTAAGCATCGGCCGTCGAACCATACCCCGCGATCTCCGCCAGGATCGTCGCGCCGCGTGCTTGCGCGTGTTCAAGCGTCTCGAGGATCAGCATCCCCGCACCCTCACCCATCACGAACCCGTCCCGGTCCACGCTGAATGGCCGAGATGCGCCCTGCGGATCGTCATTGCGATTACTCAACGCGGTCAGCCGATTAAACCCCGTCACCCCCAGCGGGTGGATCATCGTGTGCGCCCCGCCGGTGATCATCACGTCCGCGTCGCCGCGCCGCAGAATCTCCGTCGCTTCCCCGATCGCCTGGGTCGAAGCCGCGCACGCGGTCAGGCAGTTATACGCCGGCCCCTGCGCGTCGA
>CBDUNP010000367.1:0-3350 GCA_965368605.1 uncultured bacterium
TTGTGCCAGCTTCACCCGGAACAACCGATCTCGCTACGTCTCTTAGGCATCCCTACCCCCGCCCCCCTCAGGCCCCGGCTCTGAAGGAGGATCGGTCGCCATTTACCGACAGCTTCTACGCAGGCTATTCTCGCCGAAAAATCGCTCTTGCCACCCGTGTTATCATTATGTGAGTCACGGACGATGTCCCCCACAACGGAACCCCGCCCCCGCCCATGAGCACCGCGCCCTCACAAACCGGCCGACGACGTCGAGAGTTCAAGGAAGACCGCAAGGTCGACGTCTCCAAGCTCTTCGACAAGCTCCCGCCTCAGGCCCTCGAGGCCGAGTGCGCCCTGCTGGGGTCGATGATCCTGGACTGGCGCGTCTGTGGCGAGGTTATCCAGATCCTCAAGGGGGCCGAAGACCTCTACAAGCCCGCCCACGCCGCGATCTACGAAACACTTGTCGAGCTGTATGACCAGGTCCAGTCGATCGACATGGTCCAACTCCGCCAGCGGCTCGACGACAAGGGCCAGCTCGACCAGGTCGGCGGGCTGGATTACCTCATCGAGTTGGCCGAGTCCGTCCCCTCCGCCGCCAGCGCGGTGTACTACGCCAACATCGTCCACGAAAAATCCGCCCTGCGTAAACTTATCGAGTCCGCCGGCACGATCCTCGACGACTGCTACAACTCCTCCGAGCCCGTTGGCGAACTCCTGGACAAAGCCGAACGCGCTATCTTCGAGATCGCCGAGAACAAAACCACCTCCGACGCTGCCGAGCTCGGCGATCTACTCCAAGAGACCTACGACAACCTCCAGTCCGACGACGGCATGCGCACCGGCGTCGAGACAGGCTTCTTCGAGCTCGACGAGATGACCAACGGCCTGCAGCCGGGCGAACTCATCATCGTCGCCGCCCGCCCCTCCATGGGTAAGACCGCGCTCGCGCTGAACATGGCCGAGCACATGGCCGCGACCGCCAAGCAGCCCTGCGCCGTGTTCAGCCTGGAAATGTCCAAGCAACAGCTCGCCCAGCGTCTGTTGTGTTCCCGCTCCGGCGTCGACTCGCACAAGCTCCGCCGGAACATGCTCACCCAGGACGACTTCGGCAAGCTCGCGCTGACCGTCGGCGAACTCAGTGAGGCCCCGCTCTACATCGACGATACCCCGGGCCTCACCCTCCTTGGCCTGCGTGCCAAGGCCCGCCGCCTCGCCGCACGCCACGACATCAAAGCCATCTATATCGACTACCTCCAGCTCATGAGTGCCCCCGGCTCGGAAAGCCGTCAGCAGGAAGTCTCCAACCTCAGCCGCGGCATCAAGGCCCTGGCCCGTGAACTCTCCGTACCCGTGGTTTGCTTGAGCCAGCTCAACCGTGCCGCCGAGCAGCGTGAGGGCCACCGTCCACGCATGAGCGACCTGCGCGAGTCGGGCTCCATCGAGCAGGACGCAGACGTGGTGATGATGCTCCACCGCGAGGACTACTTTCACCGCGGTGAGGAAGATTACGAAGATAACAACACCGCCGAGGTCATCATGGCCAAGCAGCGAAACGGCCCGACCGGCACCGTCAAGCTCCACTTCCACGGCCCCACCACCCGCTTTCACAACCTCGCCACTCAGGAAGCAGGTGGGTACTAACACCCCTATTACCTTCGTCCGCGTCTTCCTCGCCTACGAATCGCCTTCACGCCCCTTGCCCCCGCAGCGTTTCACAATCCGTTACACTCCCGTCTTACATCCCCCGAGACGGAGATTGTTAGCCCGATGGACCTCACCCACGAATTGAAAATCGCGATCACCGCGGTACGGCTGGCCTCGACGGTCACGCAGACCGTCCAGCAGAACCTGGTCACCGAGGACACCCTTCAAAAGAAAGACCGCAGCCCCGTGACGGTCGCCGACTTCGCCAGCCAGGCCGTGGTCTGTAAAGCCCTGGCCGAGGCGTTCCCCGGTGATCCGATCGTCGGCGAAGAAGACGCCAAAGAGCTCCGCGAGCCCGGCAATACCGCGCTCCTGACCTCCGTCGTCAGCCAGGTCGCCAAGGCTCAGGCCGGCGCTACGCAGGATGAGGTCCTGGCATGGATCGACCGTGGCGGCGCAACTCCCGACAGCACCACCAAACGCTACTGGACCCTTGACCCCATCGACGGCACCAAGGGCTTCCTCCGGGCCGAGCAATACGCCATCGCCCTGGCCCTGATCGAAGACGGCAAGGTCGTGCTCGGCGTCCTGGGCTGTCCTAACCTGCCCGCACAGCCTGACGGCAGCGGTGAGCAGGGGGTTCTGATGGCCGCCACGCTCGGGCAAGGGGCCGTCTCACTGCCCCTGAACGCCGCGACCTACGAAGGCAGCCCCGTCCGGGTCAGCGATATCACCGACACCACCCAGGCCCGCTTCTGCGAGTCCGTCGAGTCAGGCCACAGCAATCAGAGCGATTCCGCCAACGTTGCCACCGACCTGGGCATCACCGCCGAACCCGTGCGTATGGACAGCCAGGCCAAATACGCCGCCGTCGCACGCGGCCAGGCCTCGATTTATCTCCGGCTGCCCACCAGTGCCGACTACCGCGAAAAAATCTGGGACCACGGCGCAGGCTCGATCGTGGTCCAGGAGGCCGGCGGTACCGTCACCGACGCCTTCGGCAAACCCCTGGACTTCACCCAGGGCCGGAAGCTCGAGAACAACCGGGGCATCATCGCCACCAACACCCACATCCACCCCCAGGTCGTCGCCGCCGTCAAAAAAGCCATCGGCTGATCCATTTAACGATTCAGCACGCATCCGATAACGAACGAAGCCCACGTTCTTAGAACGTGGGCTCTTTTTAAGTTTTAATAAATCAGGAATGCTGGCCTACGCGATCACGTCGATGTTCTGGCCCTTGTGCGGCTCCAGATTCGCAAACGCCTGGTCCTGCACGCTGGCCGCGGCCTGAAGCAGCGAGATCGCGGCCTCGCCCTGAGCCTTAGCGGCATCCAGTGACTTTACCGCCACGCGCGTGCTGACTTCCTGCGCCAGTTGGGCCTGGGAAAGTGCGCTTGCCGATGCTGCGGAGGGGATGCCGGTCATAAATCTACTATCGGCCACTCCGCCGTTTGGGTTGAATCCAACGGGTCATGTGATCGGACGTTGCCCATCGCGTGTGGTGCAGCCTGGTCCGTCAGGTATCCAGCAGGCACCAAGCGATGCGCTGCGACTTGTCTCGCCAGAAACCCGCGATACGATTTGCCGCCTGCAACACAACCTGTCCCCGCGCATAAAAAAACCCCTGGGCGGTAGGCCCAGGGGTGTAGGTACGAGGTTGATCGTGGGTACTTAGAACAGTACCTGGATCGAGCTGCGGACGGCCATCTCGTCTTCGGT
>CBDUNP010000368.1:0-3339 GCA_965368605.1 uncultured bacterium
CGTTCAAAGAACGTGGGCTTCAAGGGGGGCGGGTTTGCAGGTGAGGGTAGGTAAGTTCTTTTTTAAGAGGGTGTTGACGTGGTATGCGAGGCGATAGGTTCGTGGGCGGGTGGTAGTTTTTTACAGCGACCATCGCCACGCTGAAGGCGAAAACTTTGTTAACCGGGCGCTGAAAAAAGTCTTGACTTCAATAAGAGGCCGGTTATGATGGCGCTATGGATGTAAGCGATTACACACAGGATGTAAGCGATACCATTTTACGCGATGGGAACGGCGATTTTGGTCGGCCTGTCACGGTATTAGATGTATCCAAGCACAGTGGTGTATCGACTGCGACCGTGTCCCGTGTTATCAATCAGTCGCCCAAGGTTCGGCCCGCGACGCGGGTGCGTGTGCTCAAGGCGATCGAACAGCTGGGGTACATGCGGAACCACTCGGCCAGGGCGTTGGCTAGGCAGAAGACCGACACGATCGGGGTTGTGTTCCCGGGGATCGACTCGGGGTTCTTCAGTGAAGTGCTCAAGGGGATCAATGAATACGCGGTCAGCCGGGACTACCACCTGATGGTGGCGTTCTCGCAGGGGTCGCAGGGCGAGCACGACCGGGTCGCGGAGTATCTGCAGGCCGGGCGTGTGGACGCTTTGATCCTGATGAACCTCGGGATGTCCGACACGTTTGTGAAGCAGGCGGCTCAGCGTGAGATGCCGATCGTGCTGATCGATCGGCCGGTGAAGGACGCGCGGGTGGCGTCGGTGATGATCGACAACCGAAGCGGCGCGGACGCGGCGATGACGCACCTGTTAGAGCTTGGGCACAGCCGGGTCGCGATCCTGGCCGGGCCCGGGGGGACGATCGATGCGGACCAGCGGATGGAAGGGTGCCGGCTTGCGGCGGAGCGTATGGGCTACGCGATTGATCCGGCGCTGATCTGGCCGGGCGACTTCTTCTGGGACAGCGGTTACGAGTTGATGAAAAACTGGATCGAGTCGGGCAAGGCTCTGCCGGACGCGATGTTTGCGTTGAACGACCCGATGGCGATGGGCGTCCTCGAGGCGATGCGCGAGCACGGGCTGAGTGTGCCGGATGACATGGCGCTGGTCGGCTTTGATGACGTGCAGGCGGCGCGGTACCTGGGGCTGACGACGGTGCACTCGCCGATGCGTGAGATGGGGCGGGCGGCGTCGGAGGCTGCGGTGAACCTGGTGACCGGCGGGCGGGCGCAGCTCGAGCAGGTGCTGGATACGGAATTGATTGTTCGGCGTTCGTGCGGCGTCGACAGGTAGAAGAGGCATTTATGTCGATCGTGTTGTAACGATCGACGCGGGCGTCGGGTGCTGTGGGCACGGCCCATTGTTTACTGAAATTGGATGGATCAATCATCATTTACTTTGGAGGACTTGAGGATGTTTAATCGTATTATGACAACCGGCCTGTTGTCGGCTGCGGCGGTGATGGTGGGGACGAGCGCCACCTCGGCGGCGATCAGCGACATCGACAGCGTGACGATCGAGGAGCGGATCTTTAACGACTTCCCCGGCAGCACGCTGGTGACCACCAACAACTACCCGACGCAGATTCAGTTCGACGAGTCGGCGTTCATCCCCGACCTGATTATCAACCCCAACCCGTTTGCGAACCGTCACGACGCGTGGTTCTCCTCGGATGGCGGGTCGACCCGTCACACGGTGCTGAACTCCGAGGGTTTTGACTTCAGCGTGGACGTCACGCTTGACGCCGACCCGAACACCCGGCGTAAAGAGGCGGGCATCCGCATCGATACCAAGATCGCGGGAGAAGGATTGTTCATCGTTACTTCCGACGGTGAGATCGCCAGCTTTGGCGCGTTCTTCCCATTCAACAGCACGAACGCCGGCGGCTTCGGCGGCAGCGTGACGCCTTACACGGCGGGCGACACGGTCAATCTCCGCGTGGTTTACACGCCTGGCGATGGTGCGGCGGCCACGATCCCCGCGACGATGGAGTTCTTCGTCGATGGGCTGTCCGGTGGTCCGCAGGATATTACGAATCTCGAGAACGGTGTGATCGACGGTTCGGAGATCGGGATGTACACCCAGCACGCGGTGTTCGCGGCTGACATCGCGACCGATGCCGTCACGACGACCTTCGACAACATCAGCATCGCTGAACTGAGTACCGGCCTGGTCGGCGACCTGAACGGTGACGGGTTTGTCGGCATCGACGACCTGAACATCGTCCTGGGCGCGTGGAACCAGAACGTGCCACCTGCCAACCCGCTGGCTGACCCTTCGGGTGACGGCTTCGTGGGTATCGATGACCTCAACCAGGTCCTCGGTAACTGGAACGCCGGCACGCCTCCGGCCCCCGGTGCCGCGGTGCCTGAGCCTGCCACGCTTGGCCTGATCGGTCTGGCCGGCCTGGCGCTGGTGCAGCGTCGTCGCATGAACTGATGCCTGGATAACAATAGTGACTACGGGGCGATCCATTAAATTGGATCGCCCCGCTTCAAGGCGGTTTGATCAGCGGGATCGGCCCGAGACGATAGCGACCGCCTACTATTTAACAGAGCCCACTTGGCAGGAGCCCACATGATGTCTAAGACATACGCACACAACCATGTTTCTATGCATCGCTATCAGGCCGTGGTTGTCCGGGGTTTCACGTTGATTGAACTGCTGGTGGTGATCTCGATCATCGCCCTGCTGGTCGGCATCCTGCTGCCGGCGCTGGGCGCGGCCCGGCGGTCGGCGCAGACGTCCCAGTGCCTGTCGAATGTCCGGCAGATCGCGCTGGCGTCGCAGATCTATGCGATGGATTACAAAGACTTCCTGCCGTTGATCCCCTCGAATACGAATCAAGGTGATCAGATCTATCTGCTCGATAATTACATTCAGGGCGATGGCATCTTTACCTGCCCCTCGGCCGAGGGGACCGGGACCAGTGGCCGGTTGTGGGATCACCTTGGGGTAAGAGGTAACTTCTATGGACACACAACGTATCAATCAATATTCAAGCCAGTATTTGTATTTGGCCAACCACTCGAGGAGTTATGGGGAGGGGAAGCTCGCTATACGGACTATAAGCTCAATGACAACATCGGAGCTGATAGGCCATTAAATACTCCGCCAGACGGGATTGTTGATCGGCCGATCAGCCAGTTGCCTTACACGACATGGACCGTGATCGCGATCGATATCGACTGGGGGGCGACTGATGAAAATGATACTTTCCGAGACGGTGATATTGCTCGGCATAATGGCGGTGAGAACCTCAGCTTCCTGGACGGCCACTCAGAGAACATGAAACGCGAAGAGTTCCGTGACCCGGCGACCGCGAAGAAGGACCCGGTGGGCAACGACG
>CBDUNP010000369.1:0-3323 GCA_965368605.1 uncultured bacterium
GGCAGCGCGTTTGTCATCCTGACCGGGGTCATCTTCTCGCCGTATATTGTTGGCACGATGTACCAGCGGTGTCGGCCCTGGTTCCGGGTAGATAAGTCAATCGAAGAAGCATTCAGGCCTAAGGTATAGACCACTACTTCTCCGAAACAGCCCCCGGCTTCTCAACCTTCCCGCGCATCTCCCTAAGCAACTCAAACGCCTGCATCGGGCTGATCGTGTTGATGTCCAGGGTTTTGATCTCGTCGATGACCGGGTGATGCACGAACTCGGTGAACAACCCCATCTGCTGCGTGTCCGGCTTCACCGCCGCCTCGGAGATCGGCGGCGCGGCGTCGCCCTCGTGGCTCACGGATAGCTCCCCGAGCAGGGCGTTCGCCCGCTTGACCACGTCCGGGGGCATGCCGGCGAGGTTCGCGACGTGGATCCCGTAGCTGCGGTCGGTCGCGCCCGGGACGATCCGGTGCAGGAAGACGATCTGGTCCTGCCACTCGCGCACGGAAACGTTCAGGTTCGTCACCGCCGAGTGCGTCTGCGGCAGCGTCGTCAGCTCGTGGTAGTGCGTCGCGAACAGGCACCTGGGCCCAAGCTCCGCGAGGTGTTCCGCGATCGCCCACGCCAGGCTCAGCCCGTCGAGCGTGCTGGTCCCCCGGCCGATCTCATCGAGGATCACCAGGCTCCGCTTGGTCGCGTGGTGGCAGATGTTGGCGGTCTCGGTCATCTCGACCATGAAGGTGGACTGCCCGGAGTGCAGCTCGTCGCTGGCCCCGATGCGTGTGAATACCCGGTCGCACAGCCCGATCGTCGCGCTGTCCGCCGGGACAAACGAGCCGGCGTGCGCCAGCAGCGTCAGCAACGCGGTCTGACGGATGTAGGTCGATTTGCCCGCCATATTCGGGCCGGTGAGTAGGGCGAGGGTCTGGGGGCTGGGGTCTGGGTTTGGGTCGGACGCAGGCGTGTTGTCCGTCGATTTGTCTTCATTCTGGCTAGACCCCAGACCCAAGCCCCCAGACCCCAACGCCACGTCATTCGCCACAAACTTATCACCCAGTAACTCATCCAGCACCGGGTGCCGCCCGCCCTGGATCGAAAGCACCGGCTCGTCGACGATCACCGGGCAGACATACCCGCGCATCACCGCCCGCCGGGCGAAGCACGCCAGGACGTCCAGCTCCGCGACCGCCTCGGAGAAATCGTGCAACGGCTCGATCAACGCCGACGCCTTGGCGCACAACTCAGCAAACAACGCTTGCTCGCGCGAGATCGCCTTGCTCTGCGCCGACAGCGCCTTGTCTTCGTAAGCCTTCAGCTCGGCGGTGACGTAACGCTCCGCGTTCTTCAGTGTCTGCCGACGTGTCCAGGCCTCCGGAGCCTTGTCCCGGTGCGCCGCGGTGGTTTCGATGTAATACCCGAAGACCTTGTTGTAGCCGATCTTCAGCGTCGGGATGCCGGTCTGTTCGCTCAGTTCCTTCTGATACGCCGCCAGCCAGCTTCGGCTGTCGCGTTGCAAGACCCGGTACTCGTCCAGCTGCGCATCGTAGCCGTCCTTGATCAGCCCGCCGTCGCGCAGGTGAGCGGGGGGGCTGTCGGTACACGCCTGGTCGATCTGCCCACCCAGCGTCTGCACCGCAGGCACCAGGTCCACGATCCGCTTGTGGTAGCTCTCGACCTCGGCCCGCCCGTTCAGTAGCGACTCGACCTGCCCGATCCTTGAGGCGCTTCGCCCAAGCCCGACCAGGTCCCGTGGTGCCGCCCGGCCGACCGACAGCCGGGCCGTGATCCGTTGGATGTCCTGCACCCCCGACAACGCCTCGCCAAGCGCCTCTTCAAACCGTGTATCCTCGACCATCGCCCGCACCACCCGCTGCCGCCGCTCGATCGCCTCGCGGTCACACAACGGGTAGCAAAGCCACCGCCGCAGCGTGCGCTTGCCCATCGCGGTGTGGCAGTCCTGCAAGACCCCCAACAGCGACCCGGCCGTGGACTCGCTGCGCATCGTCCGCTCGATCTCCAGGCTGCGTAGAGAAGTCTGGTCGATGACGAGGTGTTCATCCCGGCTGAACCGTCGCGGCGGCCGAAGGTGCGCGATCCGCCCGTCCTCGTCGGCTCGCTGCGTTTCCAATAGGTAGTAAACCACCGCGGACGCCGCCCCCAGCGCCGGGTCCGAGTCTTCCAGGCCGAACCCGCCTAAGCCCGCGACTCTATATTGCCGCTTGAGTGTTTCCAGCGCATCTTTCTGACGGAACTGCCACCCGGGCCGACCCATCGGCGATCCGCCATTCAACACGCCCGCCAGCACCGCGATGCGCTGCGGCACCTCGCCCGTCGCCGTCTCGCAAAACAACAACTCCCTCGGGCTGATCCGCGCCAGCTCATCGCCGACCGCGTCTTCATGGAGTGTTGCCAGCGCGAACGACCCCGTGCTCAGCTCCGCCCACGCCAGCGACGCCTTGCCGTCCCCGTGGAACTGCACCGCCGCCAGCGGGTTCTCTCGGCCGTCTTCAAGTAAAGATTCGTCCGTGACCGTGCCGGGCGTCACGACCCGGGTCACGTCGCGCTTGACCACGCCCTTGGCCTGCGCCGCGTCCTCGACCTGGTCGCACACCGCCACCCGGTACCCCGCCTGGATCATCCGGCTGAGATACCCCTCGACCGCGTGGTAGGGCACACCCGCCATCGGGATCCCCTTGGTCCGCTGCGTCAGCGACACCCCCAGCACCTTGTGCGCCAGCTCCGCGTCGTCGTAAAACATCTCATAGAAGTCCCCCATCCGGAAGAACAGCACGCAGCCGGGGTGCTGCTCCTTGAACCGGTGAAACTGCTTCATCGCCGGGGTCTGATGCGGGTCGGATGCTTTGGCCATAGACCGGTGATTTTACCCGATCCGAGGGAGGACGGGTGGGGGATTTATGATTTGGGATTGATGATTTATGGTTGGGTATTAGGCGCAGTGGGGTCGCTTAATCCGGCTTTCAGGGATGAATGCTTGGCCGCTGGCAAATCATCAATCATCAATCCCAAATCATCAATCCCTACCTCCCCCAACAACCGTATACTTCACCCATGGCAGACCTCTTCGGCAACGACGCTTCAGATGTTTCGGGGCAGTCCCCCGGGGGCTATGCCGTGGTCGCGGTCGAGCGGGGCCTGGACGCCGTCGGGGCCGGGCTGACCTATGCGGTCCCGCCGACGATGCCCGACCTGGCGGTGGGGGACCGCGTCGTCGTCCCGCTTGGCCGAAACAACAAGAAGGTCTCCGGATACGTCGTTGAGATCACCGACACCAGCGCCTTCACCCGCGGCCGGGTCAAGCCCGTCCTCGACCG
>CBDUNP010000370.1:0-3317 GCA_965368605.1 uncultured bacterium
GACCGAGGGCAACGC
Organism: uncultured bacterium; assembly: GCA_965368605.1. GTDB lineage: Bacteria > Planctomycetota > Phycisphaerae > Phycisphaerales > Phycisphaeraceae > JAJRRS01. Next base: position 16 of record CBDUNP010000370.1, read on the forward strand.
GGACCTGCCCCCCGTGCCGATCGAGCCGGCCAAGCCGACACAGTACCAGCGGCCGGACGGGATGTTTGTCTGTGCGGGGCCTTCGGTGATCGGCCGGGACGACCCGGTGGCCGCGTCGCTGGTGGATATCCGGCCCACGGTGCTGGCATGGCTGGGGCACGCGCCGGTTGAGGCCGGGCCCGGCCGGGTGATCGACACCGGCATCGACACAACGATTAAACAAGTCATCAAGCCGACACCCCTGACACCCTCGACGTCTGATCTGCACGGCGATAGCGAGCGGGTGTGGCGCGACGCGGTCATCGTCGATGACCTGCTGGGGCTAGACCTTCTGATGGAGCCGGCGGGTGATGCCCGTGCGTTTCGAGACCTCTTGCTCAAGCGTGAATTGGCCATGGGCTTGCAGGCGGTGCAGGCGCAGGACCACGGCGCCGCGGCGGATCACCTGTCGCGTGCGTTGCATCGGTCGGATCATTTTCAGACACAACTGAACCTGGCCCGTTCGTGGCTGCGTTTGGGGCGGCACGTCGAAGCGCGCACGCTATTGGACTTACTTGCGTATGAGGCACCGAGGTCTGAGCCGGTGGCGATGCTTAGATCGATGCTGCCTGCGGAAGACGCCGACGCGCGGGGGGGCACGCCATGACGTGGATGCTTCGGCAGGACGAGGCGGAGTGGGGGCGGCTGTCCCGGGTTTGCGCGGAGGACCTGCGCGTGCTGGCGTCCCACCGGGCGGGGTATGAACACCTATCCCCTCGACTCCAGGCGATCCGGGCGCGGATCCAGACGATCACGGAGCGTGTGTCGTCCGGCCGAGACGAGGGGCCCCGGGTCGTGGACCCGATCGACCCACCGCGCCACGGCCACGCGCGACACAAGCACCTGGCGGAGGTGGTCGGCGAACGCGCGACCCGTCGCTGGCTCCTGGAGTCGTACGAACGGCTGGACCTATCATCGGCGACGCTGTGTGAGGTCCACCGCCGGCTCTACGCCGGGCAACGCGACGGGGCCGGCCGGTACAAGACCAAGCCGGTCTACATCGTTAACACTCCGTTGTGCGGCCAACCCGCGTCGGCGTCGATGATTCGCACCACGCCCCCGGAAGACATCGATGCCGTCATGCAGGACATCCACAACCACTTGGCCCGGTTGCTCGAAGGTGGCGAGGTCGATCCGATGCTTGTGGCCAGCGCGTACTTCGCGGACCTGCTCAGGGCACATCCGTTCTCTGATGGCAACGGCCGGACGGCACGAACGACGTTGATGCTCATGCTTCTTAAATACGGGCATGCCGCCACGCCTTATCTGGACCTCCCCTTCCTATTTGACGCCCGGCGCACGGCGTATCTCGCCGCGGCGCAGCGGGCCTCGCGCCCGGGCCCCGAACCGCCTGCGGACGCGCTGCCCCTGATCCGGTTCTTGGTCCGTCTGCTGAACGAAGCCTACACACGCTTGTCTGGCCGCGTTGATCGGTTGGAAGCCGCTTTGGCGTCTAATGAGATGCCGGGTGCCTGAGTCCTACGGTTTTAATGTATTCAGATACGCCTTGACCGCGTCCTCCATCCCCATCTCCAACGCATCGGCGCACAGGGCGTGGCCGATCGAAACCTCCAGGATGTTCGGGATCGTGACGAATCGGCCGAGGTTGTGCAGGTTCAGGTCGTGCCCCGCGTTGATGCCCAGGCCCAGGTCCGTCGCACACGCCGCGGCGTCGGCGAACGTCTGATGGGTCTTCTCTAACGCGTCCCCGCCCTGCGCGTAAGCCACCGCATAACGCTCGGTATACAGCTCGATCCGGTCGGCACCGGTCTGGGGAACGAGCCTGATCTGTCCCGGGTCGGGGTCCATGAACAGGCTGACACGGATGTTCAAGGCTTTGAGTTCGTCGACGATCGGCTTGAGCCGGTCTAAGTCTTTCGTGAGGTTCCAGCCGTGGTCCGAGGTGGATTGATTGGGATCGTCGGGGACGAGCGTGCACTGATCGGGCCGGGTGTTTCGCGCGTGTCTGAGGAACTCGCCGAGGAACGGGTTGCCCTCGATGTTGAACTCACGGCCCACGAAGTCTTTTTCTTTGAGTAACTCGGCGACGTCGCCGACGTCATGATGTCGGATGTGCCGTTCGTCCGGTCGTGGGTGGACGGTGATCCCGGCGGCGCCCGCGGCCAAGGCGAGCCTGGACATCTGGACGACGCTGGGTGTGTTGCCTTGCCGGGCATTTCGCAGCAGGGCGATCTTGTTGACGTTAACGCTGAGTTGGGTCATCGCGGTAGGGTAGGGCGTTACGGCATAAGGGTCTAGGGCAGGTAGCCGGGGCGGGCCGGGGATGCGGTAAACAGGAAATATAAAATAAAAGACTCAATTATCTTTACAAAGGCTTTCTGCCGATATATAGTGTGGATGGACAACAAAGGCCGACCGATGACCGGCCCAACGCGCTAATCACTTCTCGGTATTTCGGGGAACCCCGGGGATTTCGGGGGCTGGGGGTAGCGCAAGACGGGTCGACCGGAACGGGCCAGTAAGGCAGCCCGACGTGATTGCGAAGGGCTGGAGCATGTAGCCGGCCGTGTAGTGCCGAGTGGTTCGATGCCGTAGTCCGAGACTTGGGGGCTCCGGGGAAACTCTGGGGCGACCCGGGGGAAACCGGGGGCACCGGGGGACTGGGGGCGGCAACAGGACCCAACCGACGCTGTGCGGCCGGTGTTTTTTCTGTCGATTCGCGACCGCAATCCGCAAACGTTTATGGATCAAGCACAGTAACACGATCCGCCGAACCGCTAAGCCGCAATCGGCCCGGGTGGGTCGGTCGGTTTTTTGGGGTGATGACCAACACATGACACTGTTCTGGAAACCCTGGTACACCACGCGCGACGCGGTGCTGGATGAACAGCACCGGACGATCTTCGAGTTGATGAACGATCTTGGTGCGCTGGTGGAGGCGGGGCGGTACGACTGCGCCGAACTGGAAACTCTGCTTAAGGCGTTAGATGTTCAGGTTGATGAGCACTTCGTTCTGGAAGAGGGTTGCATGGCCAAGCATGGCTGCCCGATGGCACAGAAGAACAAAGAAGAACACAACCAGTTCCTTCATCATTTTGAGTCGTTCAAGAAGAGCTACGGCAAGAAAAAGTCCCTGGAAGCGCTCAAGTCATTTCATGAATATGCTTCGTCGTGGATGCATGAACACGTCTGTTTTGTGGATATCCATCTGAGATCGTGTATCCGGAGTGGCCGGGGGGACTGATAACGCGGGTGGGACGTCAAGTTCACACGGGTTATCCACGATAGAGTCTTTATCCACG
>CBDUNP010000371.1:0-3293 GCA_965368605.1 uncultured bacterium
CCCCTGGGCACCGATCAGGACAAAGCCTTCCTGGAAACCGCGCCCTGGCTGATCGCTGTCTTCAAACTCGCCGCCGATGACGACGGCTCGCAGGTCTATTACATCAACGAGTCGCTGGGCATCGCTGTCGGCCTGCTGCTGGCGGCGGCTCACCACGCCGGGCTCGCGACGCTCACGCACACGCCAAGCCCGATGAAGTTCCTGGCTCAGATACTCAACCGCCCGGACACCGAGCGGCCGTATCTGCTGATCCCGATCGGATACCCGGCCGACGATTGTCTGGTCCCCGCCGCCGCGGTTGAACGCAAACCGTTGGACCAGATCATGGTCGTCCACGAAAGGCCCGGGAATAACCCCGACCGCTAAACACTTTTCTAACTGGATTACGATTCACCGTAAGGAGCCTCGCCCATGCAGACATACACACACCTCGTATTTGGTTTGTCCCTGACACTGGCGGCGGCGTTCATGATGTCAGGCCTGTCCGGTGACGTCTTTGCGCAAGACGCGCCGCAGGAAGAGAAAGACAAATACGCCGACTTCGAGGCACGTGTCTTTGCGGAAGGGGAGGGCGTTGATCTGCCGTACCGTCTGCTGGTCCCCGGGAACGCTGAGGGCCCGATGCCCGTGCTGGTCTTCCTGCACGGCGCAGGCGAACGCGGCGACGACAACCGTCGGCAACTGGTCCACGGCACGGACTTCCTGCGCACCGCCGCCAGCGAGTTCAACTGCATCGTCATCGCGCCGCAATGCCCCAAAGCCAAGAGCTGGGCCGCCTTTGAGCGCATTGATGGCGAGTTGGTGTTGCACGATGAACTGACCGAGCCCCTGGAAAAGGTCGTCGCGTTGGTGGATAGCCTGACTGAGGAGTTTCAGGTTGATACCGATCGTCTGTACATCATGGGCCTGTCGATGGGGGGCTACGGCTCGTGGGACGCGATCGCCCGGTACCCCGGCAAGTTCGCCGCCGCCGCGCCTATCTGCGGCGGGGGACACCCGAGCATGGCCCACAAGATGGTCGATACCCCCGTATGGGCGTTCCACGGCGATGACGACAACGTCGTCCCCGTCGAGCGTTCCCGTGAGATGATTCAGGCGATTAAAGACGCCGGCGGCGACCCGAAGTACACGGAATACCCCGGCGTGAATCATGGGAGCTGGGTCCCCACCTTTGCCGAGCCCGGCCTGCTGCCCTGGATCACTTCGCAGAGCCTGAGCAACGAAGCCGCGCAGTCCCAGCCCGCGTCGCAGCCGGAAGAATAACCCGAGCGAAATACGCAAGGTCTATGATTTGATTGAACCCGTCGCCTGCGCCCGCAGGACCGGCTACTATCTGTCGTATGTATTGTGACCTCCACGCCCATTCGACCGCATCCGACGGGACCGATGCCCCGGTGGACCTGCCCCGGCTCGCCAAACAGGCGGGCCTCAGCGCGATCGCACTGACCGACCACGACACGACGGCCGGCCTGCCCGACTTCCTCGCCGCCGCCAAACGCGCCCGCATCAAGGCCGTCCCCGGCATCGAGCTCTCCGCCGACCCCGCCATCATCCACAACACGATGGATGGCACCGACGAGGACACCCCCCGTGTCGGCACGCTGCATATCCTCGGTTATTTCATCAATCCTGACGCGCCGCACCTCCAGGAGGTTCAGGACCGACTCCTCCAGGCCCGCGAACAACGCAACCCCCAGGTGATCGAACGCCTTAATGAGCTGGGCATGGATATCCAGTACGACGAAGTCACCGAAGCCGCCGGCGGACACATCGTCGGCCGACCGCACATCGGGCAGGTCCTGGTCGAAAAAGGCTACGTTAAATCCATCCACGAAGCCTTCGCTCGCTACCTCGGTTCGCAGGGCGAGGCCTACATCCGCAAGGACCGGCTCTCCGCCGAAGAAGCCATCGAAGCGATCCACGAAGCGCAGGGCCTGGCCGTCCTCGCCCACCCCGTACAACTCGGCCTGGATTCCCCTTCCCAACTTGAGCCCGCCGTCGCCCGTCTGAAAACCCTTGGCCTTGATGGCATCGAGACCCGCCATAGCGACCACACCCCCCGTGACACCGAGCTCTTCACCCGCCTGGCCAATAAGCTCGGCCTGATACCCACCGGCGGCAGCGACTACCACGGCTCAAGGAAAACCCTCGACCTGGGCAATCAGAAAGTCCCTTTTGAGGTCTACGAAAACCTCTTAAACACACACACCCAGCGCGTCGGCGTGTGATTCCTGAACCACGCGCTCTCCCCCCGGCTCGACGGAGGGCGGTCGGACTATCTGCTTTCGCTACATATTTCGCTACGCCCATCGTCGGCGCGATCAGTGCGCACTTTACCCCGACACTTTTTATCGATTCCTCTTGGAAAGCATGATTGATCGTCTATAATTCAGGTAGGTAGGGCGGCACAACCGGCGCATCGACGCCATAAAGGAGCGTGTCATGAGCAGGCTCAGTCCCATCCTCGCCGCCGTCCGGTCCCACGTCCACACCATCAGCGACCACCCGGCTGGCCAATCCCAGCAATCGCCCTTTATCACCATCAGCCGCGAGGCCGGTGCCGGCGGACGAACCCTGATGCGTCAACTGGTCGAGAGCCTTAACCGGCTTGACCCCGCTCAGCCCGGCCAACATCCCTGGGCAGGATTCGATCGGGAGCTGGTTGAAAAAGTCGCTAACGACCACCACCTACACCGATCATTGGTCGAACTGCTTGGCGAGCAGTGCCACTCCTGGCTCTATGACGTCTTCGCCGGCATGTCCTCGCAGACCACGGAGTCCAAGGTCTACCGCCGGGTGGCTGAAACCATCCGAGGCCTGGCGCTGGGCGGCCGGGCCGTGATCGTTGGCCGGGGCGGCGCACTGGTCACCCAGAACATCCCGCTTGGCGTCCACATCCAGATCGTCGCCCCCTTCGATCACCGCGCCGAGCAGATGGCCCGCGTCATGAAGACCGATCTCAAGCACGCGGCCAACGAGGTCCGGCGGATCGACCAGAACCGCGCGTCGTTCTACAAGCGCTACTGGCCCAACACGCCCCTCTCGTCCAGCATCTTCACACTCACACTCAACAGCGCCGCGATCAGCGAAGAAAAAATGCTGGCCGCCATCCTCCCCCTGGTCCCCGGCCTGTCCACCGGCCACAGCCGCGTCGTTACACGCAAAGTCACCGTGAAGTAATAGCGTATTTACTTAATCATCCCCACCCTCAGCCCCCGGCTCTGCCGGGGGACCTGTCACTTCATCCGCTGCCACATCATCATTCGTATCGTTCGACACCGCCGCGATCGCCG
>CBDUNP010000372.1:0-3287 GCA_965368605.1 uncultured bacterium
ACGATGTTCAGGTCGTTGATGCCGACGAACCCGTCGCCGTCCAGGTCGCCTGGGAGGGTGGGGTTGATCTCTAGCAGTGTGAGTGTTGCGGTGCTGATGTTGGGGTATTGGACATCGAAGATGTAGCCCGCGGGTGCCAGGATGGCGTCAAAGTCGCCGAGGACCCTGTCCGCCTGGATGATGCTGAAGGTGTTGCCGACCGAGGGGAAGTAGCCCGCGGCGAAATCGATCTGGAGTGTGCCAGCAAGCAGCGCGTCTTCCTGGCCAAAGAGCCGGTCGTATGACCCAAGCGCGGTGCCAGCCAGCTCAAGCGCGAGGATGCCCGTTGGGTGCTGGACGTAGTCGTGTACGAACTCGCCGCTGCCGCGGAACGTGCCGGCGTTTGTGAAATTAACGATGCTGAACTCTCCGTTGTCTGAGTCAATCTCGCCCAGGAGTGTGAAGTTCAGCGAAGAATCTGTCGCGAAGCTGAAGCCGTTACTTGCCTCGATGGTGCCGTGGAAATCGACATCGACGGGGCCGAACGGTGTGATGCTTTTAGCGAAGAAGTCCCCGTCGGTGACGTCGATGTGTCCGTTGTTGTTGACGCCGTCGAGGTCGGGTGTACCGGTGGTGTGGACGCGGACCAGGCCTTCGTTGTTAGGGCGGATGGTTCCGTCGTTTGTAAACGTGGTGCCGAAGATCAGGCCATTGCCTTCGATGACGCCGCCTTCCGTATTATGAACGGGTTTGCCGTTGATCTGCCCGCCGGCGAGGGTGATGTTGCCCACGTTGCCCCACTCGGTGATCCCCGAGCTGTTGACGGAGAGCGTGGCGTTGTTGCCGATGTGTATCGAGCCTTCGTAGGGGGTGTTGCCCTCATTGAGTATGGGAGAATTGATGGTGAGGGTGTAGTTGTTGCCGATCGTGAGCGAGGCAAACGTGGTGTCCGACCATTGGAAGGCCTGTGTATCGATGGACATATTGGCATCGACGTAGAGGTTCAGGCGGTTGGTCAGCGTGCCCGGGCCGAGGATGGTGCCGCCGCGCAGCCGCGTGTTGCCATATAAGCGCAGCTCGGCGGTGGAGTCGTTGACATTGACGATGCCGCCGGGTTCCAGAGCCATATTCTCGATCCCGCTTATCTCCCCGAACGCTTCGACGGTGCCGAAGACCTCGACCCCGGACCCGCCCACGTAGGGATTGCTTGAACTAGAGATGAGGCTGAGGACGCCGCCGGCGTTGAGCTTCCAGGCGTCGGGGAGTTGTATGGGTGGGCCGAAGGGGTTGAGTAGTTCGAGGTAAGTATTGACCTCGAGGTAGCCATAGACCGTGGCGACGCCGTCGTAGCCGGCACCTGAGCCGATGGGTTCGATCTGGCTTGAGTTGATTCTGAGTGTAGCGTAAGGGTTGATCTGCGTGTTGACGGGTGAGCCGCCGTCACCGTCCCAGTCGTAGTACTTGGTGCTGACGGTGGAAGTGCCGTTGACCAATAGCAGCCCGCGCTGGATGACGGTGCCCTCGCCCGAGAAGGTCACGCCGTTGAATGTGGTTTGGCCTTCCAGGGCGAGCACATCGGTGTCTTCATCGAGGTCGACCTCGCTTGCCTCCCACGTGGCGGTGCCTTGGACGCGCGCGTAGGCGTTGATGTTAACGTTGGCTTTGATTTTACTGTTGGACCCGGTCAGGACCAGGACCGTGGGGTTGCCGGGCGTCCCGTTGAAATTGATGTCGGGATACTCCGGCTGTGAGAGGAAGGGCGCGGTGTCCAGGTTGCTGAAGCTCGCGGTCCGATTCGGTCCGATGAACAGGGTGGTGCCGGTTTGCATTTCGACTTCGTCGAAACCGGTGAAAGTCAGGTTGCCCGAGGTCGCCGCGAGCAGGCGTCCGACCTCAATGGATTGGTTTGACCCGGAATTGATAATCTCGAGGGTCTGCCCGGATGTAGCGAAAAAGTCGGCCAAGCCGTTGATCTGGTTATAGACACGCAGCTCACCGTGGCCGAAGACTGCGGGCTTGCGGGTATCCACGTCCGAGAAGTTCAGCTCGTTGCCAACGGCCAGCTCATTGCCGCTTAGATTGATGGTGCCGCCTGCAACATTCATGTCGCGGGCGACGGAGATAAGCCCGCTGCTGTCGGCGTTGATGCTGGGGTTACCGCCGGCGGCGCCGGGGCGTGCGATCAGGTTCAGGTCGGTGAAGGTGTAGAGGATCTCGTCGTCCACATCCAACGAGTTGCCTTCTTCGATCGTCAGCGAATTGAGGAAGGTGGTGTTTGACAGATAGACGGCGTTGTCTGAGAGCAGGAAGACGTCGTCGCCGGAGTCCGGCACGCGGTTGCCTATCCAGTTGCCGGTCGACTGGAAGTTTGAGCCGGAGGCGAAGTATTTGCGGGGCAGGTCGATCTGTGACCACCCGCTGACGGCGGCCATGGACAGCACGTCGGAGTAGGAAGGGAATGTCCGGCCCGGCTGGTTGCCGGTGAACATCAAGGCATTGGTCGGGGCGATGTGGGCGCGTGCGTTGGCGCTTGTGCCGGCGGTGTTGATGGAGATGGTCCGGCCATCGGTTAGTGACGTCGGCAGGTCGTAGTCGAAATCGGCGGTCTCGGTGACCGAGGCGGGGTTGCTGCCGGTCATGCCCAGCCCGTGCCCTATCTCGTGGATGGCGACGGTGTAAAGGTCGAAGCCCAGATTGGTGTCGATCCAGTTGCCCTGGTGGCTGACCTCAAAGAAATCCTGCGGGTTGCCCCCGTACCAGGCGTTGGTGCCGCCGACCTGATTGGTGGTGTTCAGGTCTCGGTAAAGCGTGGTCTGGAAGTCAAACTCATCGCTGGTGTTCGTGTCGGGGTCGAAGTACCAGTTGCGAGCGGTGCCTGCGTTGTTGGCGACATCGAAGCGGAGCGTCATGCCGGTTTCGACACTGCCGGAGAATGAGGTGCCGTTGTGGTTGCCGATGGTGGGATCGTTCAAGTCGTCCCAGAAGTAGGTGATGTTGATCGTCTGGGTATCGAGGATGACGTCTTCCCAGTATTCCGCGGCGGATTCCATGATGGCCGTGAGTTGGGAGCCATCGGAGTCGAAGTTCGGGGTCAGTGAGTTCGTGTCGTCGAAGGTCAGCACGAAATTGATAGCCACGGTTGATCGGGCGCTCATCGTCAGAACAAAGGCCATACACGTCAATGTCAAAGCGCGAGATAGGTACATATGTATAAACCGCCCGTTAATAAGAAAAGCCATCACTTAAAGAAATAAGACGCGTTCAGCGTATTGATTGAATAAGGTTAAAGCAAGCAAAAACCGGTTTTT